>NZ_UGPW01000003.1 GCF_900453105.1 Moraxella ovis | reverse complement strand
CTGGCTTATTTATCATGAAAACTAACGCAGAAAATCAAAAAAAGTATAGGGAAAACCAACTAAATAAAGGTTCTAAGAGACTTGACACCTACATTGATGCTGAAAACTCCAAACAATTAGAGTATCTGGTGAAAGAGATGGGGCTTAGCAAAAGAGCCATTATAGAAATTCTTATAAGTACTGAATTTACTAGGCTTAAATGCTATAATTTAGCAAAAACAAAAAAATTATAATCCTTTAATTATTACCGTGTAATATATATTTCAACTACAAACATATTCATACCCACCAATAAAAAATTAAAAGCCCTTAGAACGCTCTGTAATGCGTTCTAAGGGCTTTTAATTTTTTATTGGTATCAATATACCGCCTAGGGTCTAAAAATCCATTAGAACGCATTTAAGACGCATTTAATCGATAAAAGCCTAGCCACTCTTTGCTAATTAAAAATTGTTTAATTTTTACCGCATTTTGGGCAAGTAGTCCAAAATGCGGTATTTTTATTATGGTTGTTTACAAACAATTCCTTTTAAAATCAATAAGCTAAATACGATTTTTGACTCTTTTGTATACAAAAAAATCTTAAAGTGTAAACAGCTACAAGCCTTATATATCAAGACTTGTAGGTAGGTTGATTTTGTTGCGTGGTGTATGGTTAGAAAATCAGCCCTCTGCAAGAGAATATTGGGCACTAAATCAGATTTTATTCTTGGGTAACGATTGTGAAGTGGCATATACCCAATTCAAAATTCAATAGGTTGATTTAAATTAACACGGTAAGAATTTAATTCAAGCCGAATCAGCGTTACAGCGGTGTGATTATCCAATCAAACGACAAAGGCACGTTACAAAAAACATCAAGCGGTATTATCTATCACAGCACCAGAAGTCATCTTGAAGTTGGCAAGAGCTACACACTTAGCCACGATGAGAAAACTTACACCATCCAACAAGACTATGAAATCAGAACAAAGAGTCAAGAGCAAAACTTGAACAAGGGCAGGTAATTTTTTCTTTGTCTTTTCAAAAAAATAAGCTCAAAAAGTAAGTGAAAATTTGAGTTATCCACAGAAAAAATGGCGATAGCCTTTTTTAATAAATTTTTAAAGGTTTTTAAAGGTTTTTAGACCTCCGCAAACCCTTTCTGCATAAGGCTTTGCGAGAATTAACTATGACAAAAAGACGGCTAACTATGACAAAAAGACGGCTAACTATGACAAAAAGACGGCTAACTATGACAAAAAGACGGCTAACTATGACATATTGACTTTGTCATAAAAAGACAACAAAATAAGTGTCATAGTTAAAGTAAATGGGAAATTTAAAATGAGTAACGACCTAATCGCAATGGATAATTCCATAGTAACATCAGCCTACAATCTAAGCGTTAATGAACAACGCTTGATTTACTGTGCATTAAAGCAAATGCCAAAGTATGACCCTAAGAACCCTGATAGAGAGTCGTTAGACCCTAAAACCCCATTTTACATTACTCGTGATGACTTTATAGAGCTTGGGGCGAACTCTGATAATGTTGCCAAAGAGATACGCCAAGCAACAAGGGAACTAATGAAAAAAAGCCTGTTTGTACAGACTACCGAAGGGATTAGGGAATTTCATTGGTTGTCAGAAGTATTACGCTATGACCGCAACGCAGAACAGAAGTTAAGAGAAAAATACCCCAATCCATCGGATTATAAGAAGTACATTAACGCCCTTAAAATGTATAACCTGATAGATGTCCTACCTACCCATAAAGCAGATGATAACATTGTTGCTAGGGTTGTTTTTCACGAAAAAGTTATCCCACTACTAAGCGACTTAAAGGCAAGTTTTACCCAATTTTTACTATCTGATGTGACGGAATTTAGCAGTATTTACAGCTACCGCATTTATCAATTATTTATGCAGTACCTAAACAAAGAGACTGGTAAAGGTTGGACACAGCTTGATTTTTATGATTTGCGTTTTATGCTGATGTTGCTTGATAAGTACCCATTAACTGCAGATTTTAAAAAGCGTGTTATTGACCCTGCTATCAAAGAAATCAACGAGAAATCGCCATTAAAAGCCAAATATGAACTTATCAAAAAAGGGCGTAAATTTGTTGCAGTCAAATTTACTTTTGAGTTGAAAGAAAAGACTAAAAAGACAAAAGAAAATGAGAGCCGAGACCCAAACACGGTTGATATGCTTTCCCCAATCAAGATGACCGACAAGCAACGCCAAACCTTTGCTAGCAAATTGGCAGAGCTAAGAGAGCTTGGCGACTATGCACCAATCGGAATGAGTATGAAAGAATACGCCAAAAAGATTGAGAGTGACCTATTAGATCCTGAAAAAACCGAATTTTACCGCCCGTACTTAGAAAAATTAGGTTTTAAGGCATAAAACAACGCCCTTGCGATTGCCAAACCAATTTTGGCTCTGCGATGTTGTGTGGTACTACCACACCAAAAAGAATTTAGAAGAGCAAATAGGGGCATCACAGCTCAATCTAAGATATTAAAAATGTTTTGTCGGGATGCTTTTACCGCTAGAACCACAATTTCATCATGATTTTGGTTGTGATAATACAAGAACGAATAACCACGCTTACCGACCCTTACCGACTTCTCTCGCATATTTTCGCCTTGCTCCTTTGCTCGTTCTGATAATTGACCAGCATTAGGGAATACACAAACTAGATCAAAAGCCTTGCTAAGTTTGTCGAGTGCTGCAGCTGATAAATCTAGCTCCGCCAAGTTAGCTACAGCGTTTTGGGATAATTTTAACTGTGGCATTGGGGCAGCTCCGCCAATCCACTATTTGCCAAATTGCTGATATATGCTTTTAATTCATCGCCTGTGATATGTAGCCCTGTTGCTTGATAGTGTCTTAACGCTTCTAAACCCTCAAGCTCAAATGCCGTTTGTTCTGCCTGCCTTGCTAATTCTTGACGCTCGAGATCGATGTCAAAATCATGATCTAATACCGCCGACATGATAACCCCCTAAACTAATTAACCATATCCGTAGTATAACACAATCAATTAAAAGCAAAAAAATTAACAAAAAAAGAGCCAAAACCGAAAGAAGCACTCGGTTTTGGCTCTTTTTTAATACTTTTAATACTTTTAATACTTTTAGGCAACCGCAAACCATTGTAAATAAAGGGTTACAGAGTTTATATGTGGACGTTTTAGGGAAGATATGTGGACGTTTTAGGGAAGATATGTGGACGTTTTAGGGAAGATATGTGGACGTTTTAGGGACTAATATTGACAAATAAAAACAAGTCTATATAATGACAAATATAAAATTGTCATTATATGGAATTTCACACCATGTCAAAAAACCTAGTCGTCAAAGATAATGCCTTAATCAATGCGAGTTACAGCCTTGATTTAATTGAGCAGCGGCTCATCTTGCTTGCAATCGCACAGGCGCGCCAAACAGGGCAGGAACTCACGGCAACAACTAAGATACATATCAGCGTATCGGACTACATAGACGTGTACAGCGTGCAGGGGCGGAGCGTGTACGAAAACATCAAAGGGGCGTGCAAGACCTTGTTTGAACGCCAATTTAGCTACACAGAGCAGGCGAAAAAGGGCGTAAGGATAGCTACGAGCCGTTGGGTGTCTGAAATCGCATACAACACCGAACAAAGCTCGGTAGACATGACTTTTGCCCCTGCCGTTGTGCCACTCATAACCATGCTCGAAAAACACTTTACTAGCTACGACTTAGAGCAGGTGGCAGGGCTTAATAGTAAGTACGCCACACGCCTGTATGAAATCATCATCGCATGGCGTAACAAGGGCGAGACCCCACAAATAGACGTGGGACAGCTTAGAGGGCGTTTAGGGATTAAACCGCATGAATACCCCATCATGGCGGACTTTAAAAAGCGTGTGCTTGATACATCGGTCAAAGAAATAACCAACAAAACCGACATTGTAATATCTTACGACCAACACAAGCAGGGGCGAAAAATCGTTGGCTTTACTTTTGCCATAAAAACCAAATCACAAGCCATCAAAACCAAAAAAGACAGCGACAGCAGAGATACCAACACTTTTGACATGCTTGCCCCAGTCAAGATGACCGATAAGCAAAGGGCTTATTTCGCCAGCAAGCTATCAGAGCTATCAGAGCTGGGGCATCTTGCCCCAGCTGGTGCGGATTAT
Source organism: Moraxella ovis (assembly GCF_900453105.1). NCBI lineage: Bacteria > Pseudomonadati > Pseudomonadota > Gammaproteobacteria > Moraxellales > Moraxellaceae > Moraxella > Moraxella ovis. Next base: position 1,533 of record NZ_UGPW01000003.1, on the reverse strand, counting down.
GCAGAGTATGCCAAAAAAATCGAAAAAGAACTGCTAGACACCGAAAAAGCCGAATTTTACCGCCCGTACTTAGAAAAATTAGGATTTAAGGCATAAAACAACGCCCTTGCGATTGCCAAACCAATTAAGGCAAAAGCGCAAGGGCGTTGTTTTTGACGATAGGTTAGCCAAAAACTTCTGAATGTGAATTTAGGCGAGCCAAATGTAAGATTTCGCCATCAATTTTGTAAATCAAAACCAAATCATTGGCAACATGACAATCACGCCAACCGCCCCAATTACCAGTTAGTGCATGGTCTTTGTACTTTACTGGTAAAGTTTCATTACGGCTTAGACAAGCCAAAACCTCCACCAAGTTTGTTGTTAGCTTAATCTTGCGAATATCACGGTCAAAGTCTTTACTGGTCTTGATTTGTAGCATTGCCATGCTCCGACAAAAATTCATCAAGATTGGCGTAAAGCGTGCCACCGCCGTTGTCCAGTTCACGCATGGCTAAAATTGTTTTTGCATTTGGAGCATAGTCTGCCTGATAACTTAGACTTAAGGGGAATTTGCGAGTAGCTACTAACTCTAAGAACAGCATTTTAACCGCTTGGCTTGGCGAAATACCGTAACCGTCCAAAATTACTTTGGCTTGGCTCTTTAGATCGTCATCAATACGGATATTTAGATTTGAAGTTGTCATAATTTAGGCTCACATTGCACATAAATTTATTCGCATTGTAAAATTATTTTTGGGAAAAATCAAGTAAATGTATTTAGATTGTAGATACAATACAAATACAGCTAAAACACACAAAACGGCTCAAAAAAGCTTAGCGATAGCGACGGCTTGGAACAGGCGCCGCAGGCACGGGCTTATCGCTCCAATTTTGCTCAAAACAAATACCAAATTTAATTTTTATTATCGATAATTGTGCTAAGATGGAACACGGTAATAACACAACTGGCTTATTTATCATGAAAACTAACGCAGAAAATCAAAAAAAGTATAGGGAAAACCAACTAAATAAAGGTTCTAAGAGACTTGACACCTACATTGATGCTGAAAACTCCAAACAATTAGAGTATCTGGTGAAAGAGATGGGGCTTAGCAAAAGAGCCATTATAGAAATTCTTATAAGTACTGAATTTACTAGGCTTAAATGCTATAATTTAGCAAAAACAAAAAAATTATAATCCTTTAATTATTACCGTGTAATATATATTTCAACTACAAACATATTCATACCCACCAATAAAAAATTAAAAGCCCTTAGAACGCTCTGTAATGCGTTCTAAGGGCTTTTAATTTTTTATTGGTATCAATATACCGCCTAGGGTCTAAAAATCCATTAGAACGCATTTAAGACGCATTTAATCGATAAAAGCCTAGCCACTCTTTGCTAATTAAAAATTGTTTAATTTTTACCGCATTTTGGGCAAGTAGTCCAAAATGCGGTATTTTTATTATGGTTGTTTACAAACAATTCCTTTTAAAATCAATAAGCTAAATACGATTTTTGACTCTTTTGTATACAAAAAAATCTTAA
>NZ_UGPW01000002.1 GCF_900453105.1 Moraxella ovis | reverse complement strand
AAAAATTCAGATGAATTGGCTTGTACATCCAAATCAATATATAGTGTTTTTTTGCCCATTTGTACAGCTAATAACGCAATATGTACCGCTATTGTGGTTTTGCCAACACCGCCTTTTTGATTGGCTACTACTAATGTTTTCATTCGCTATCCTCACTTGCTGCCGTTTGCCCCAATTCATACACTTCTTTCAATCCAAGTAGCATTTGTTTAGCTTGTGGAGCGATCGAAGCAGGTAGTAACAGATATTTTAATTGAGTTTGAATTATTTTTTAAGTCTTTGATGCGATTGCAAAGATTTAATACCCATTGTTCACTGACTTGATGATTTTTTGCTGCACTGGATACATCCATGCCAGCCACCAAAACATCATAAGCAATGTTGCGGCCTCTTTCTTGAATGCGAGTTCTTTTCAACAATCTTGATAGCTCGCTTTCTGTCATAGACCCCATTAAATAGTTTCTTCTGGTCACAAAACATCCCCATCTTTCTTAGTGATGGAGTTATCATAATATATTAAAAAAATATTTTCAATAAATATTTTTTTAATATATAAAAATATTTTCCAAAAAAATATTTATTGCGCAAATTCATTCAAATAAATATGGTTGTATTGCGGTATTATCCACAGTCTATCGCCGCCCCTTCGCCGTCAGCGTTATGGGGGCGCACGGCGGGGCGGCGGCCTGTGGATAAACCGCTCAAGCATTTGCGCCGACGCAAAAGTAAAAAAAACCGCCGCAGGTGGTTTTTTTACTCGTCTTTGGGTGTTGGTACTAGGCCAAATTCTTGTTCTAACGATACTCTGCGATCGGACATCATTTTAACAAACTCAAGCCAAATATCTTGTTCATTAAAAACTGTAGGATCATTGATTGTTAAAGTTTTGGTTTCAGAATACACAGCTGGCGAATGCATATAAATACAATTTCGGTCATCTCATTATTGACAAAAATACTAAACACATTTTCAGATACCAGTGGTGTATCAAATACAAGTTCTATTTGCATGGGGCTACGCTTAAAGCGATGATTACTGGTGTATGGCGCAATTTTATTGGCGATATTTTGCACTGCTGGCGTCACCAAATTATCAATGTAGTAAAACGCTTTAGTGCCGTTAATCAGCTGCTCAGATTGTTCATACTGCAACAACTCAATCGTATAATCTTGCAAAAACTGTAATTCGCTCATTTCAACCTCCGTGATTAGTTAATAATTATAATAATAATTATATAATATTTTTTTGCAAATTTTTTGTTCAAAATAATATATTTTCAAAACATATTTTTTAATAATCTATGTTATGATATTATTATATTTTTATCAGATTACAAATGGCGAAAACATGGCAAAAAGAAAGCGGAAGCGCTCAAATTGGATGATCTATCGCTGTCAGATCTTGATACTGTCGAACAAGAATTAAATCGTGTGCGCCAGCTGAAGATCCGAACAGATTTAATTAGGATGCGTGATGAATTTTTGTCTTACTGCAAAGCAAACGGCATTGATCCAATCAAGGCAATGCATTTAGTTGGATTTTCTGCACAAGGCTACCTGCGTAAAACAAAACCAAAATATCAAGACCCTGTGACTGGCGCATATTGGGCTGGTCGTGGTAAAACGCCAAAATGGTTCAAAGAAAGAATTGCAGCTGGTTACAGCGAAAAAGAACTTGAAAATAACCAAGATTAGCCAAAAAAGAGTGGGTTATGAACCCACTCTTTTAAAATATACAAAATAAATAGCCGTATTTCTTCACCAAATCGCACACAATCAATTTTAAACGAAAAAATGATGTACCCTACATGACCGATTTTAAAATGCGTTATACTGGCTTAAAAAGTGGCAAATTCGCTACTTGAATATTTCCCACATTTCAAAAAAAAAACAAATCACATCTTTTTATCCCTCTATGGTCCAAGAGCCATTATCAGCATCAACTCAAAAATTTCTTGATTTAGTCAATAGATTAATCAAAAAATAAAAAAATAGCTAGCTATGTGCTTTTAGCTATTAGCTAGCTATTTTATTTAAGCTAATTTAAGCTATATTTAGACACTGAGCAAAGCCTTTATTTTCAATACTTACAGCATTTTTGGGTGTAGAAATTTACCCCCCTATGGTGTAGAAATTTACCCCCCTATGGTGTAGAAATTTACCCCCCTATGGTGTAGAAATTACCCCCCCTATGGTGTAGAAATTTACCCCCCTATGGTGTAGAAATTACCCCCCTATGGTGTAGAAATTTACCCCCCTAATTTTCCCTTGTTTGGCGCCCCAATCTGCATCATTTTTGAATGCGGTATTATGTAGAAATTTACCCTAAATTTTGTAAGGTGTAGAACAAAATCAAATTTCCTACATAAATGGTGTAGAAAAAAATTTGACAAACTACACTATTTTGATAAAATGAACACAGTCATTAACTAAATGGATTTATTGCCATGCCTCAAAAAACCACGAAAGTTGCCAGAAATGAGATTAAAACCGCTCAGGCATTGGTGCATGTCAAGCACTCAATCACCATCAATCAGTACAAATACTGGTTCTTATTTCTTAAGGCTTACAAGGACGCATTAGAAAAAGATGTGTTGGAGTTTGACGACGAAGGATTTTATTTTATCCATCTATCTGAACTTGAAAAAATGATGGGTTATTGAAATCAGTAAAAAATTTTTAAAGCAGGATTTGGAATCACTGCGAAAAGAACCAATCATATTGAATTACCTTGAAAAGGATGGCAAACCCTCTTCCAAAGGCTCGGGTTTTTTATCAGAATGGAAAATCAAGGGTTCGCGAGTTGGATTTATGCTGCCATCTTTTGTGCTTAATGTACTCAAAGGTGATAAAGATGCCAAAGAAATGTTTTTGTTGATCAACTTGGAATATCTTTAATTCATTCGCTGGCAAATACGAAGCCATCATATACAAATTGTGCTTAGATTACATGGGCTTGGGTCAGATGCTTGGCTATGGCAAAACCCCACAGATGACAATAGATAGCTACCGTGAATATATTGGATTGGAAAAAATGAATATCCGCTTTTTAAAGAACTAAACCGATGGACAATCACCAAGCCAATTGCCAATATCAACAGTAATGAATTGTCTGATATTGAAGTGGAGGTGCATTATATCAATCAGGGCAGAAAAGTCACGGGGCTGTTTTTCACCGCCAAATATAAAAAAGGCCGTCGCCCTACAATCAGAATTGAACAGATTGTTGGTGAGCAAAATATCAATCCACTAGTAGCAATACCAATGCTGATGCACCAGCAACCACCAGCGACGATAGCCATAGCGCAGCTGCTGAAAAACACCCAGCCTTTGACGGCTTGCGCATCGAGCTATCAGTCAGAAAAATCAAATCCTATTTGACCAAATACAACGAAGATCAAATTAGATCAATTGTTGAGCGAGCCAATGAATATCTAGATCGATCCGAAGCGCAAGGCAAAAGCGTTGAAAACATTGCTGGCGTCTATTACAAAGCCTTGGATGAAGGTTGGGATAGTGACCGCATCGAAAAGCGCAAAGCCAAAGCAGAAGCCGACGCCAAAAAAGCGGAGGAAGCAGCCGAAGCCAAAAAAGCAGCATTGAATAAAAAATTAAAAGAGGCAGAAGAAGCTGCTAAAGTCAAAGCAGAGCAAGACAAAGCCATTTTGATTTTTGAATCATTGAGCGAAGACGAACGCCAAGCTATCGTAAATGGCATCTTGGCAGACATCCCTCGCAACCAACAATTATTATACAAGTCAAAAAATGCTAAAAATGATTACTACAAATTGCACCAATGATTTTTAAAATTACTGATGCTATGAAAGAAAAATATTGGGATATGGTTTAATTTATATATTACATATTATATAATGTATTAAATTTTCAATGAGGATGTTATCATGAGTCAAGCAAAGAAACCAGCACGCAAACAAAAAAATGTGGTTTTTAATAAAGTGAAAGACCAAGCATTAATTCAAGCGATACAAAATGATCAATCGGTTGTTTTTAGTGCATTAATGCGCCAGCTGCTCAGAGAGCATTATCAACTGGCGGACGATAAAGCCCATCCATAAAATTTGCGTCGACGCAAATTTACTAAAATAAATATCGTTGTATTGCGGTATTATCCACAGTCTATCGCCGCCCCTTCGCCGTCAGCGTTATGGGGGCGCACGGCGGGGGCGGCGGCCTGTGGATAAACCGCTCAAGCAGTGGGCAAAAATAGTTAAACTATTAAAAAAATTGCAAATATAACTTGCTTTGCTTTTGTTTATATTATATAATATAAAACATCAAAAGGGGATGCAAGCCTTTTGATGGTACGCCCAATTGGGCAAAATATAAACTCAACTAATCAAGGTAAATGTTATGAACAAATTAACCGTACAAGAAGCCAAAGAATTTTCTATTGGCGTATCCACCGCACAAAACCCTGTTTTGTTCCCTGTGGCTGATATTGCCATTGCCAATGAACAAGGCCGCTCAGAATTTTTAGCAGATCATTTGGGTTCTCGTGCCGCTGTAGCGTTTAAACACTGCTTGTATGAAATCGCTGGTATGCTTAACGAAGAATACAAGGGCGGCTATTGGGAATTTGCCGAAATGGATGATGGCAAGGTGTTTTTCTGCTATCCAGCGGACGACAAATTATTTACCTGTGCCAATCGCCTTAACTACGCCGAAGGCGTGATGGACAACAAAACCTTTGGTTTTATCTGCTCATTCATTGCCTTGGGTCGTGCCTTTTACCACATCAACCAATCAGATGCTGTATTGCTCAGTCAAAAATATCACAATGCCAGACTGTGGGCGCTAGAAAAACTGTATAATCAGGTGTATGACAGCCAAGATGCTGATTTAATCATCAGCTACCGTAAATTTAGCCGTGAATTTTACAAGTTCACCGATTGAATTTCATTAAGGACAATAACCCATCTTTGGTGCAGGTACTGGCCAAAGATGGCATGGAGCATACACATGAAGCGATTAATTACAGCAATCAGCACCTTGGTTCAAGTATATAAACCATCAACCCTAGATGCAGACTATATCAAAATTTCATTCAAATATTGCAATGAGTTGTCTAGGGTATCTGTGGGTTTTTCTAATATCTGCCTTCGAAAATCTGTCTCTACAGAGCTTGCTAAAATGAGCGCCTCACAAATCAAGCGCTGGATCGAGCGATATTTTGCAGGATTTGAAGGTAAGGGCTATTGCCAGATTGTACGCATTGATATTGGCGTGGATCATCCAATTCAAGCGCACTTTAAAAAACATCTTGAGGGAAAAATTTATTTGTTTGATAATTGCTAAAAAACAAAATCCCCAAGGATGCAACTTGGGGATTTCTCAACTAATCAAGTATCTTGATTGGTGATTATGTTATCATTACTCTTGTTATTTGTCAAATTAGGAAAAGACCATGAGCAACATTACCCCAGAATACACCCGACGAGCCATTAAAAAATATGAAGAAGGGTTAATTAAAAAAATCGTCATTTTCTCCGTAGAAGCGGATGCAGATATTTTGGCCGCCATTGATGCGGATGATACTCCGTTCACGGCGCTGGCTTTGTCGCTGCTATACAAGCACTATGGCATCGAGCAGCCTAAGGGATGATTCGGATGAAAGGATAGAACGCCGTATCTAGCGATACGGCGTTTTTTCGGTTAGAATAAAAAATTTGTATGATTTTAAAATTTGGTTATATTATAATAAATTTATTTATTTAATATTTATGTGTTAATCGTTTTTGGTATTTTTAAAATGGAGTTTACGAACAAACTTCCCCAGATACATTGCCAGCTGATCAGTGATCAAGAATATCAAGAAATGAACCAATATTCGCAAGCGGCGTATCTGTCAGGCTTGGTGCGTAAAGTGCGCCAGCAATCAGCGTTTGAATCTCTCAAACTAATTGCTCAATTGGAGCACTTGGACATGACGGCGATTTTGGCGGCCCGAATTGCCAAAGGCATCTGGAAAATCAATTTCCCTAGCACCTTGTTCAATGAATGCTTTGCCACCAAAGGCCGTGATGCCAGCAACAAAAGCAAAGATTTTGATAAAGTGGATGATATCATCAGCCGTTATCAAGAGCGTTGTTTAGGCTACACAGAAGCCTGTATTTCGTCGTGTAAGCGTGAGTATAGTCTAGCCTTCAAAATTCCTTTACGAGCGAAAAGCAAGCGTTCTAAGCTGATTGAGCGCTGATTTTTAATGGCTTTGGTTGTGTGCTGGTGATGGTATTGAATTATTTTTTGGGCGTTCCCCTTCGGGTCGGGCTTTCCGTTCCAATGACTGCACAAACCCATTAAGAAAATCTAAGCCTGAGGCGTTTTCGCTAACCGCTCAACCGCCACAGTCTAAGATTTTCTAAAAATGGCTTTGCTTGTCATTTCCACTGCAATCCCTAACGCAAAAGCGGAAGAGGAAGGCATCAATCCCCACAAGACCTACCATCTTGACCGTTTCCACCGTTGCATCGCCTTATCCGCAACTCTAATTTTTTGCAGGGCAAAATAAACCCTGAAAAAAATTTTCAGAAAAAGCACCTGAAAATTTTTTTCACCCTAAAGGGCAAGGGGTTGATTTTGCCCTTGACAGCAAAAAATTAATTCGTGGCGGGGCGACGCAGGTGAAAACGGGAAGATGGTACAAACAAAAAACCAAAACGCAAAAGCGGCGTTTTGGTTTTTTGTTGCAGGTCTTGTGGGGATTGATGCCACTAGTTTATGGGGCTCTGCTGGCTCCTCCAAAAAGATGATACAAACAATTTTAACTTTTGCAAGTTAAAATTGATATAGACGGCGTTTTATTTAGAGTTAAACTGGATTTCTTAGCCAGAATGCAACCGCCGCAATTAATGCGACCACAATACTACCAAAACAAGCAATCGACGCTACAATGATAGCTGATGACGGGTGATGTTTCGTTTTCTTGATAACTTCATCAATTTCAGCTTGCATTTTAGCAATTCTCACCCTGCGTTCCTCAGCCTCAGCATCTAATTGAGCTTGTCTTTCCATCCGCTCATTTTCATATCGTTGTTTATCCATTTGCATATCATGAATAACTTTTGTAATATCAATTACCATTTTTCTTTTCTCCAATTCTTCATGACTGTAAGAATTTAATTTACTATCGTCAATGTACATAATATCACCTTTTTGCCTTGCCGTCTATATGTTTTATATTATATAATGTATATTATAAAAAATCAAGGAATTTTGGCGAATTTTTTAATTTTTTTTCTGAAAAATTTTGCAAATAATGCTTGCTTTATCTTGTTTTATATTATATAATATAAAACATCAAAAGGGGATGCAAGCCTTTTGATGGTACGCCCAATCGGGTAAATTAAAAACTCAACTAATCAAGGTAAATATTATGAATACTTATCCAATCGCCCAAGCTGCACAAAATCCAATGAATGCGTTTAATAATTTTTTGGCAACTGTCAAAAATAAATCATTGTATCAAAGCATTTTTGAGAGCCGCAAGGCACAATGTGGCGATAATAGCCAATTGGCGTATTATTTCACCGAATTTAACGGGATGATTTTTGTAAAATCATTTAATGATGGCGTTATTGGTGTTGGTTTTGCCAATAAAGCGAAAAATCCAGCGTTCCGATATTTCTTTAAAACTTTACAAGATTTGACGGCATTTGTTCAAAATTGGGCTAATAATGTTTTGAAAATTGTACAAAGAAAACAAGAAAGACAAGCGCAAAAAAAGCTTGAAAAACAGCAAATGAAAAATGCTCAAGATGTTTTAAATGTTGGCGATGTTTTTATATGCGTTTGGGGATATGAACAAACCAATGTTGATTATTATCAAGTAGTAGGATTTAAGGGCAAAAAAACGCTGCTACTTAAAGAAATTGCCAAATCTTTTCAAAAAGAAAATCCGAATATGTCTGGCACTTGTCTGCCTTCCGTAAATGATTTTATTGATGATGAAATTATTCAAAAACAGGTAAGTATTAGCAAAAATCAAAATGGCGTGATTTCTGCTAGAATTAATATTAATTCATGTTGTAGTGCAAGTTTAAAATTAAAAGATGAAAAAGGAAATTACAAAGAGGACTATTACTCAAGATATTATTAAAAATAAAAAATCATTGCTAGGCTAGTGCCTAGCAATGATACTAAAGATAATAAGACGGAGATTTAAAAATGAAAATTTTAGCCATCATTAGAAATTCAACAAACGCCCTAAACCATTGTTTTAGCTTTTTTCATGTTACTAATGATGAAATTCGAGATATAACGGGTGATATTGCTGAAAAATTGGGTTTAAAATTAGCTTGGAATTGTGGTAAACCCTATCTAAGAATTAAGGGTGAACGCTGGACGGCAATACATTATTTAATGAAAATTTATGGGCAAAAAATAAATCAAAAAATAAACTATGAGGAATGCTAAAAATGTTTGATTTAACCAATGATTATTCTGATGATGTTAGCATCTGTTTTGAAATTTTAGAAAAAAATAATTTGCTGAATGAACATCAGCTAAATTGTGAAATCTTTGAAAATATTTCACATTTTGACCTCGGTCATATCACCCAAGCAGGCATTAGCATCATCTTTGAACGCATGGAAAATTTCATCAAAGAAACCTACCACAAAAATTGCAACTATGAAGTAAATTTTTTAGCCAGCTATTTCAATATAGACGGCATGAGAATTCACGATATTTGATTTAAAATGCTAATTAAAAAGCCCATTATTTTAATGGGCTTTTTCGTTTTATCGTTGGCTATCAAGCAATTGGAGTATCTGGGGTAATGCCTTTTCAATTTGCTTGGTATTATATTTAAAAAAGCCTGATTTTTTCAGCAATTTCAAAACTTCTTTTTCTTGTTTTTCCGCCGCTTTTTGGCGTTCGGCAGCTTCTTGCTCTTTCAGTTTTTCCATCTGCTCCATGAGCTTTTGCATTTTGCGCTGGGTTGGCGTTAGCGCTTCTTTTTCTTTTGGTATGGTGTTTGGTTCGCTTGGTGTGCTGGCGTCGATCTGGTTTGATTGTGGCGCATTCTCAGCGGTGTTATTAAGGCTACTATTAAAGGTGTTTTGGTTAAACTGATTCATAAAGATATTCCTATTTTTGGTTGTCCATAGATTTTACAACATATTCTTGTTTTCGTCAAAATTTCCTGATCTTTATTTCTCTGGGCGTTCCCCTTCGGGTCGGGCTTTCCGCTCCAATGACTGTACAAACCCATTAAGAAAATCTAAGCCTGAGGCGTTTTCGCTAACCGCTCAACCGCCACAGTCTAAGATTTTCTAAAAATGGCTTTGCTTGTCATTTCCACTGCAATCCCTAACGCGCCCTAATGCGTCGCCTTGGTGCCTGTTGCTGGGCTATCTCTTTTTTTGTGTTTTTTAAAAATCGCCTGTCGGATCATCCGCGTTAAAAATTCGGAAAAAATGTGTAAAGTGATTGCATATAGATTGGGCATGAGAAACGGACAAAATCTCTTGCAGAGAGCCGATTTTCTAACCACACACCACGCAACTTGCTAAAGCAGTTTCAAAGCCTTACTATTAAAAGCTTTTGAGTGTTTACAGTTGCATTGTTTGTATGTTTACAAAATAGTTGAAATTATGCTGTAAGTTATTTATAATAAGGTAATTTCATGTAAACAAGGAAATTTTAAAATGTCAGCAAAAACCAAAGTTGTAGCCGTCAGAGTTGATCAAGATTTCTATGAGCTTTTGAAAAAAAATGGCGGAAAAAATATATCGGAATATATAAAAAATTTAATCGTAAAAGGCATGATGTGCGAATTGGATGAGATATACCAAAGGGCAGAGAATTTTGGTGTTGATTCTTCATCAAAATTATCGGAAAATAACGACGATAATGTAATGAATGCTTTGAATTTTCTTCAAGAGTTAACTGTTAGAATTGCTATTAAACAAGGATACAGACAAGAAGACATTAAGGCATTTTATCAGAACTCACAGCAGCATAAAATGGAGTAGATATGTCAAGACATCGTGAAGGCGAATTAATGAACTTCACACGAGGTTCAGAGATCTGGTTGTACCAAATACATATGTTGATCATTGGATTAATCAATGCACTAATATTTGGACTGGTGACATTCATTGTGATTGCCAGTGCCTATGTTTATTTTAAGATGAATCAATATGAATTTGGCAATACTTTTGGTTATTTACAATCAAAGATGTTTTCAGCGGTAGGTATGGATTATGGCCAGTTTTCTTACATACATACTGATGGCAAAGAGTACATGATTCCAGCCAACAATATTCCAGAATCTGTAGAAGCAGCAGCAAATGATAGCGCAAGAAAAATTAAAAATGGCTTAATTCTTGGCGGGCTTTTTGGTGGTGCAGTCAGCATCTTTATGCTGATCTATTGGTGGCAGTTTGGCCGTGGTCAAATGGCGGATGAAAGATTGCGTGGTGCAGAAAAAGTTGAAACAAAAACTTTGGTTCGATTAATCAATGAAGATGATAATGCCAGTCCATATAACATTGCTGGTGTGCCAATGGTTAAGGGTTCTGAACCATTAAATATTGCGTTGGCAGGGGCGCAAGGTGTTGGTAAATCACAAACATTTCATAGCCTGATGCGTCAGATTAGAGCAAGAGGAAAAAAAGCGGTTGTTTATGATCCAACGGGTGCATTTACTTCTGAATTTTTCCGTGAAGGAAAAGACATACTGATGAACCCATTTGATAAGCGTTCCCCTTCTTGGAATGTATGGAGTGAGATTAGAAATTCCATGCACTATGAAACGATTGCCAATGGTCTAATCCCCTCTCCAGTTGGCAACGAAAATCAATTTTTCTCAGAAGGTGGCCGCCTAGTTTTAAAAACCGTTTTTAAAATTCTTGAGGCCGAAAATCGTATGACCAATATGGACTTATACGATTCGTTGGTTGCAAATGATTTCAATGGTGTTCATGCACTAGTTCAAGGTACACCAGCTGAAAAATACATTAATCCAAAAACTGAAAAAACATCCATCAACTTATTGATGACTTTGCAAAACAAACTTGAATGTTTTGAATATTTGGATGATACAGGTGCAAGCTTTTCAATTCGCGATTGGATGCTGTCAGATGATGATAGCTGGATGTTTATTCGAACCAGTGAAGAAGCAAGGGATGTACTTAAGCCTATCATGTCGCTTTGGGTGAATACAATTATCAAGACCGCTGTGTCACTTCCAGAGACATCTGGCATGGAAGAAAAAGATAGAATTTGGTTATTTATTGATGAAATGCCAACGCTACAAAAGCTTGATGATTTGGCATTTTCTTTAACCAATACTCGTAAATATGGATTGTGCCATGTGCTAGGTTTTCAGGACTTTAACCAGATTTATAAATTGTATGGCGAATATGATGCAAAAACAATTTTGTCGGGTTGCCAAACAAAACTTTTGATGCGTGTAACCGATGACGCATCAGCAGACATTATGGCAAAATCTCTTGGCGAAGTTGAAATGGATGAAAAAGAAGTATCAAGATCGATGGGCGTAAATAACGCTCGTGATGGTGTTAGTTTTTATGGCCGTCGCAATATCAGAAAGATTGTTCTTGGTTCAGAAATTCAAAATCTTGACAATTTGGAAGGCTATTTGAAGGTGGCTGGTAAGTATCCAATTACCAAGGTTAAATTTGACTATGAACCTGTGCCAGAAAACGCCCCTGCGTGGATTCCAAATAACAAAATGGAGAAGAATGTTCAGGCAAGAAATGAAGTGGAATACGATAGTTTTAGATCAATTATTGACTAGTACCAAAGGGAGGAATGGATGCTGAATGTAAGCAATGTTGGTAGCACCAGACAGGCTTTAAGCTATTACGCTAAAGACGATTTTAATACGGTTGAAAATACACTCAATAATACTTCATGGCAGGGTGCTGGTGCTCAAAAATTGGGGCTATCTGGGGCGATTAATCCACAGCAATTTGAGGATCTTCTGAATGGAAAAGTTGAAGGTCAGCAACTTGGCAGAATTGAAAAAGATGAAAACGGTGAGCAAAAATTGGTTCATAGGGCTGCTGTCGATATAACATTTTCGGCACCAAAAAGCATTTCAATTTTATCAGAAGTCTTTGGTGATGAACGCTTGCGTGCCGCTCATGAAGAGGCGGTTTCTGAGACGCTGGAGGCAATCAGTCAGGAGGCAATTAAGGCCCGTGTTACGCAAGATGGCGTGACTAAAGAAGAGTATTCTTCTGATGTTATTATTGCTAAATTTAGCCACGATACCAACCGCCTACAAGAGCCAGATACCCATACACATGCGTTGATTATGAACGCTGTTAAAGGTAGTGATGGCAAATGGCGAAGTATAGATAATAGTGGTATTTATGCTGGCCAACGCATGTATGGGGCAATGTACACTAACCTTTTGGCTGAGAAAGTACAAAAACTTGGGTATGAGATTGAAATCAAAGATTCAAAAGGCAACTTTGACATTAAGGGTATATCTCAGGAAGCCATAGATGCTTTTTCGACTCGCAAACAGGAAATTGATGCTGCCCTGTCCGAGTTGGGCTTATCCAGAGATGAAGCATCAGCTGCTCAACGTGAAATCGCTACACTAAATACAAGAAATCCCAAAATTAATGTTGCGCATGAACTACTCAAAGACCAATGGCAAGAAAAAGCTCAAACATTGGGCGTTGAGGGCAGTAAATTAATACAAGACTCGAAGCAAAGATATGTATCTCATGCGAATGATTACAAGCAAACAAAAAATGCGATCAGAACATCACTAAATAGTTTATCTGAACGTGAAGCAGTGTTTTCCAATCGAGATTTACGACAATTGGCATATGAAAGAAGTGTCGGCATATCTTCAGTTCAATATACTGATTACCAAATTAAGCAAATGAAGCAATCAGGAAGGATTGTTGAAATCGATGGTGTAGATAAAATTACAACTAAGTCGGTTATTAACTCAGAGTCTTGGACAATCAAGACGATTACAGACCATAAAGGTTCAATTGAACAAGTTGTGACTGAAGATCGCGTGAATGCTAGTATCGCTGCATATGAAAAAGAAAAAGGATTTAGACTTACAGATGGTCAAAGGCAGTCAGTAGAGAAGATTTTTAATACCAAGGACAGATTTATTGGAGTGCAGGGTTTAGCTGGTACTGGCAAAACTACCATGCTAGAAGTGGTTAAGAATATCGCTCAAGATAATGGACTGGTTATCCGTGGCATGTCTGGCACCAAAAAAGCGGCTAATAACTTGATGCAGGAAACAGGAATCCAGAGCGAAACCAATACAATGTTTTTGATTAATGCTAGGCAGGCACAAAAAGAATTTGATGCCCAAAAGCAGGATAATCCAGAAATTGAGCGTGACAAAGAAATTTGGGTAGTGGATGAGTCGTCATTTGCTGGGCAAAGAGAGCTGAATAGTATTGCTAATTATGCAATCCAAGCGGATGCACGGGTAATATTTTTGGGTGATAAGATGCAATTGCAATCCATCTCTTTTGGCAAGCCATTTGAAATTGGTCAGGAAAGAGGGATGGATTATTCGGAAATGAAAGATATAAATAGACAAAAAACAGCGGAATTGAAGACAATTGTCGATGTCGCTTTGGGCGATAAAAAAGATCAACTACTTGCTAAAAATATCCAAAAAGCAGTGGATATTATGCAGTCAAAAAACATGGTCAAAGAAAGCAAAAATTCGCTAGAAGAGCTGGTTGAAAAAGTGGTTTCATTACCCAAATCTGAGCGTGATAAAAGTATGGTTATTACGCCATTTAATGCCAACCGACAAGAATATAACCAGTTGTATAGGGATAAATTACAAGATCGTGGCGAGTTGGGTGGCGAAGAGGTGGTGGTTGCGAGTTACAAAAGGGTTAATATGACCGAAGCACAGCGTGGTCAAGCATTCTTTTATCAAAAGGATAATTTGGTTAAGTTTGGTTCAGCTGTGCGTTATTTAGGTATTGAAAAAAATGATGTTTTAAAAGTTGTTGGTTTCGATGACAAAAGAACCATTGTAAAATTGGAAGATAAAAATGGTAAAATTATTGATTGGAAACCAGCTAAAAGTCATCGTCCTAATGTTTATCAGGCAGAAAAAATCAAGTTAGCTGTAGGCGACAGAATTAAATTTACAGAAAATGATTCAGATAAAGAGAGACAACGCTATGCCAATAATACAGAGGCGGTTGTCACCAAGGTTAAAGATGGCGAGGTAACGGTTAAAACCCAAGATGGCAAAGAGTTTGCGCTCACAGACAAAGATAGAAATATTGACTATAACTATGCTTCAACTGTGTACGCATCACAGGGTTCAACTTATAATAATACCTATCTGTACATTCACATGAATGACCAAACCAAGGAATCAGAGCGCAAAAACTTGAATAAAATTATCGGGGATCGAATGTTTTATGTTGCGCTCACTCGTTCTAAGATGAATTTTGAGCTACATACAAATGATGCCGCCAAACTTAAAGAAGTGCTATCAGCAAAACAGGATAAGACTTTTGCAATTGGTGAGCTAGAAAAGAATAACAAATTCAATCAACAAAAGCAGGGTTTTGATCTTGAAAAAACTTTAGATCACATCGAAAATGAGCAACAACAGAAAACCCGTGAACACGATAAGGATATTGAGCATTAATTGCGCCGACGCAATTAATGCCATCCTGATTATTCTGTGATACTGTGTTCCTGCTTTGTTGGTAAAGTAAGTAAATTAACTTTAGCGGCTGGTAGGTGCCTGTATAGTGTTTTGGTTGTTACGCCAACCACCTCAGCAACCGAATTATAATCCATACCGCTCTTTAGCATTTCAAGAGCGGCCGATTTTTTGGTTTTGGTAAGAACTTTGGGGCGACCACCCTTTTTGCCACGCAAGGCGGCAGCTGCCAGTCCTGCCCTAACCCTTTCTTGAATCTGTTCCCTTTCCATTTGAGCTACGGCACCCAAGATGGTAAAATACATACGACCTGTTGGTGTTGATGTATCAATTGATTCAGTTAGGCTTTGTAGTTCAATACCTCGATCTTCCAAGCTTTTACTAACCTGCATCAATTCGTAGATATTGCGACACAGCCGATCTAGTTTCCACACAACTAACATATCACCCGATCTGACATATTCCAATGCAGATTCCAAGCCTTCACGCTTCGTTTTAGCACTGCTTATTTTATCTGTAAAGATCTTTTCGCAACCAGCCTTGGTTAAAGCATCAATTTGTAAATTAAGGTTTTGATCATGTGTACTTACACGAGCGTACCCAACTTTCATAATTTTTCCTATGTTATAAATTTGCATTTTAATTCAATTCTCAAAAAACTTCAACATAGTTTTTGAGAATACTTTTGAGATATATTATTGAGAATTGATAAGGTTTGGAAAATATGGGTCGATATAAAACATCGCCCCTATTCTCAAAAACTACTGTTTTTAAGAATTTAAATTGCAAAAAAAATTAGAAAATTTAAGGCGACCACCTTTTATTGACTTTTTTACCTAAGTAGTATATATTATTAACTGTTATGATAAGTTAATAATAATGAGGTAGCTGATGGTTGCAGTTAATACAATTACACAAAAATCCAGAGTATCACTTGTGATGGATTTTGAGAAAAAGCAAGCATTAGAGCAGCTTGCCAAGCGTCAAAACCGCACACTGAATTATCTGATGGGTGAATTGGTGGATAAAGTCCTGCAGGAAGTCAAAGAGCAGGAAGAATACGAAGCTTATGTCGAAAAGCGAGTCATGCAGGCATATCAAAATGTGTTGGATGGCAAAAAAGGCACTTCGGTTGATGATTGCTTTGCTGCTGTTCGTGAACATGGCAAACAATATGCGCAAGCCAAGGGTAAGTTATAATGCGTCAAGCTTATACCATTGCCATCTCTGATGATGCCAAGCAAGCACTGATGTCGCTTTATGAATACTATGTGGATGTTGCCAGCTATATTGTGGCTGAAGCTAACATTACAGCCATTCAAGAAGCGATCAGTTCACTTGAATATTTTCCTGAACGCTGTCCTATGGCTGATTTTTCGCCCAATATAAGAAAAATGGTTGTGCCAAAACTGCCATTTTTGGTGTACTACACTATCATTGACGATACGGTACATATCTTAGAGGTTTTGGATGGACGAAGAGATTTGGCATTTTTGAAACAAAAACTTGGTTCTTGAACATTATTTTTTTAAATTTGAATATATCTATATTTCCATCAAATAAAGAGATTTCAAATATTGATACCAAAATAAATGAACTTTAAGATTAAATTTTAAAAATGAACCTAGACCAATTTAATTTTCATTGGCTTTTTATCATATTGGCATTTTGGTGTTTTTATACGGTATTTAAGCCAAGCAAAAAGTATCACAAGATAGATAAGTTCTTACGATATGCCAATGGTTTATTGGGGGTTGTTTGTCTTGCTTTGTCTATTTGGCTAACATACCACTTTAATTATGTTAATAGTGGTTACGCCAACATAGCCAAAATAACCCTGCACACCTGCACCAAAGACAGCAAGACCATAGAACAAGAACAGGATTGTGAGTATATCGGAGCAATCACTTACCGCCCATATATGCGTGAGCTTATAATCAACACAACGCCATTATACCCAATTTTAAATTGCCCTGTTTATGCTGGCAATTGTATGAAAGAGAAAATTTATATTGATAAAGGTAATGTTAAGAGTTTAATCCAGCTAATCGAATAAGGATATTTTGCCCTTGAGATCGAAAACTAATGGTATTACTATCTGATATTTTAATATCTAACACCTTGGGTAGCTGTATCATATACTGTGCTGAAGCAATACTGCTTAAGAAAAACAACGATAACATCCAATATTTCATAAAACCCCCTATTTGCGTCGGCGCAATTTTGATTAGTGCATTTCATTGTCAAGTTCAACCGCTCGATCGGCACCAGATACATCATGCCCCTGCTGCTGCCTATCAAATTCAGCAGCAGCCATAATTCTGTGTTCATCATGCACCATAGAAATTGTTACTCGTTCGCCAAGCTCAATGTTTTTAAAGTTTTGAGCGTCGTAGCTAAGGCCTATATTTTTGCCAATCTGCACAATAGCACTGCTATCATCTTTATATACCAGATTGCCCGTTTGGGTATTGCTGAATTTAAACCCATCACGAATAATTAAATTGGATATTTCGCCAATTTCGTGCTGTATGCTTTCCCTGCCTTCAACAGCCTGACTACCTCGATCTTGCAAGGCGTCATTTCTGGTTTGCTCATTGTGCATGGCTTGATCAATGCTATCATGCCCCTGTTCTTTGTTTTCACTGGGGATTCCATCCCTATCTTTACCTTTGATGCCTCTAGCGATATTTTTATTGACATCTTGGGCGGTTACTTGGTTGTGAATATTTTCCATAATAGAATCAAGAATCGACATAATTTGCACCATGCTGTATATTGGGACTAGCCAATGGATTAAGGTATAAGGTAAAATATAACATATTTATTGATGATCAATAAATATTTTCCACCGACATTTAAAAGGATGATTAAAATGTTCAAAAAGATTATTTTAGCGTCACTGCTATCATTTGGTGCTTTTTCTACAACAGTAGCAAATGCTGATACCAATGCCAAAAAAGGTGATATATGCGAATGGTCGCGTATGCATTACAGCATCCCTAAATTTCGATGTCACTCCCTATTTGATAGAGAAATTATTTCCCTGAACGATATTTATGAAAAAGGCTATCGAGTAGTGGCAATCAGTCAAACCGATAGATTTACGACTATTGTGATAGAAAGTCAAGATTGAAACAAGACAGCCCAAAAAACTGATTGGTTTTTGGGCTGTCTTGTTTTTTACCTATAGTATCCCGATAATCTCTTGATTTTAGGCACATAGCTTCTTGTTTCGGCTGGCATCTGTCTTTTACCTTGAAGATGTTTTTGCATGTTTCCCTCACCCCAGTTATAAGCACTTAGAGCATGATTTAGATTGCCATTAAAAAACCCAAGCAAGTAATTCATATACTTTACCTGCCCTTGAATTTGCGTTCTAACTGCGGCATCTGATGTACCATATTTTACGCCGAATCTTCGGGCGCTTGATGGAATAAATTGGCTAAGTCCTTGTGCTTGAGCAGGAGAAACTGCACTTGGATTCCAGCCAGATTCTGCATGAAGCTGAGCCAATAAAATAGGCACCAAATCGGGTGATACACCCATTTCTTGATAAATCTTCCTAGCCATAGGCTCGTATTTTGCGACTCGCTGCAATGAAGCGGCTGAAAAATCTTTGCCTATGGTTTTAGGTTTTCCTTGAGCAGTATTTGTTGGTTGTTGCGCCGCTGCTGGTGTGGTTGTCTGCTCGGGTTGTTGCGGCGGCGCAGCTACTTTTTTGGATCAAAATTTGATGTTATTTTATCGATAGCATCTTGACCTACTTTTAATGTATTGGGACTATATTTTTCA
Organism: Moraxella ovis; assembly: GCF_900453105.1. Classification (NCBI taxonomy): domain Bacteria; kingdom Pseudomonadati; phylum Pseudomonadota; class Gammaproteobacteria; order Moraxellales; family Moraxellaceae; genus Moraxella; species Moraxella ovis. Next base: position 31,905 of record NZ_UGPW01000002.1, on the reverse strand, counting down.
TAATTTTCATCCATAGTTGAGCGACTGGTTGGTAGAACGCCTCTTGCTTCTGGTTGGCTTGTTAGAGTATTGGACTGCTTCATTTCATGTTGTGCATGTGCAAAATCTAACCGCAAATTTCTTCGCTGATCCCCTTCGGTATCATAGTATGATTCCATCCCGTGTTGCGGGTCAATGTTATGATGCTTAAGGATCTCATCAAAAAGAGGTTTATTGTTATCATGTACCCACTGAGCTGCTGAATCCATATGTGTTGCCAATCCCAAATTGACACTTCTGGTGGATACTTCGTCAAAACTACCTTCATAACGATCACCAACTTCTTGACTCAACCCTTTTTGAACAGTAGCTCCTTCTTGCGTGCGAGCGGATGCAAATTCGGTTAAGCCATTGCTAGTATGATCTGTTGTCGCTGTCGTATCACTTGTGAATGTTCTATCAGTTCTCTCAAAGCGATTACCAGAGGTGTTTGTATGTATATTACTACTTACCTGACCAGATTGTTGAGATTGATTAATAAAACTTGAATTTTCATTACGGTTGAAAGTGGTTTCATCTCGACTAGTGCCTTTTGTGTCACTGGTAATGGATGTTCTGCCAGATAAACTTTGTTGAGATACTGTCTCACCAGTACTTATACCGCCATTAACAAGTGATCCTATAGCTCCTAGAATACCACCTTTGCCAGCGCCTCTGCCACCACTACCGCCATTTATACCTCCAGATCCACCAATACCTATATTCCAAGATGATTGACCCGTGGTTGATGAGATATCAGAAATCGAGTCCTGTACATTCGTATTTACACCCTTATGAGTATTTGTGCTGTTATTACTTCCAGCGGCCGATGACTGACCAGAACCAATAACAATAACTGTATTTGTCTGTGTACCAGATGATGCAGAATTATTGATATCTCTATAGGTGGTGTTGCCTGTACTATCTTCTGTGCCAGCTGTTCTTGTTATATCGGTAGCGCTAGATTGCACCTGCTCAGTAGAAGCTCCTTGTTCGCTGTGCCACCCTGTGTTTTTATCTACACTGAAGCGTTGATTCCCTGAAAAATAACTACTTTGCGAAACTCTCGCATCATGTGCTGTACTAAACTCTGATAATTCCATATCTCTTTTATCTTGAGTTTTAATCACATCTTTATTAAGAAAATAATGGGAGGTAGTACCTACGCCATCATTTATGCTAAATATTCCACTTTCAACAACTGGCGAAGGGTTATATTTATTAGCTGAAGTGGTGTTTTGGGTTGAATTTCCCAAACTGCTATTACCAAGATTGGTATTGCCCATGTTTAGGTTGCCATCAGACATTTCATTGCCAACAGCACTACTTGCACCAGAAAAGGTAGAAAAAATACTGTTGCCAAGATGACTAAATCCTCGATAGGTGCCATATACCACCATACCTGCAATGATTGGGGTTAGCATGACCATCCAGCCCACCATGCTATGATTACTCAAAAGCGTATCATAAACAGGTGTTACAAAGCCATAAGGGATGCCTTCTTGTCTAAAAGCCCCTGTTTTTGCTAATTGTCGCCCAAGCTCCCAATTGGCAAGGCCATTGATAATCGCAAAGATTGGTTGCCAGCAACATATCCAAAATAAAGTCCCCATGTAGCCAACTAAAATTTGCCACATGTTGTTAAATTGGGTGATGACAAAGATTAGTACCACGAAGGGAAATAGCATGATAATAATGATGGCAAACCAACTGGACATGGCAGGTAAAATCTCTTTACCCAATTGCGCAACAATGGACTGCTGAAAGGCTGCTTTTTTGGCAGCACGAGCAACACCCATGTGAATTGCGGCACTTTCAGCCATCGAAGGTTCATTCAGCAACTTTCCAATATCTTCACCACTGACCTCAAGCAGATGGTTAAACATATTTTGTTTTGCAATTTGGCTTACATTGCTATTGATATTTAACTGAGTTTGATAAGAGCTTTGAACCGCCGTTGAATACACAACCAGCGGCGCAACATCCTTTTGGTAAAAGAACATGCTTGCTTTGCCCGTTAAAGCCTTTTGTGTCTCAGAGTTCACTTGTGTTTTCAATACTTGGGCGGCATCATGGCAGGTTTTAACTTCTGGCCTGCCCGTGCTGGAATTGATACTCACAAATCTTGCTGGTGAAGTGTTGTTAAATATGAGATCAAAGCCATTGCCTTTATTTACTAAGTCATGCATAGACACAGCACCATCCCGAATGTCGTACAGGGTGCATTCCTTAATAAATTGAACAAGGTCTGCTTTAACTTTAGGATCTGGAATGGCCATATCAATAGAATTGCGAATAATATTGGCATTAGAACCAATGCCAGCATCATACATCCCCGTATAGTTTGGCGAATTAATGCTTGCACCAGCCATCGAGGTAAACCATTTTGTCACCAAATTCACTATTCGAATGCCTTCCACCAAAATGAAAGGTGCTTTACTATTATTGATTGTATAAACTCTTTCTGTATCTGCACGCTTAATGGCCAGAGTGTCATTGATCGGGTAAGATAAAACACTAGCAAAACCTAAAGCAATTATAAACTGCTTAACATAATCAGTTTTTCGGTAAATACCGACTGATACAATGCCATTAATCAATGCAATCATAAAAAACAGCTTGAGTAAGTTTTGCCAGCTGGCTGCATTGAATACATTGCTGATATAATTCAGCGCTGTAAAAAGCGCTTGCGGATCAAACGGTGTTTCTAATAATACTGCCATGTCACATCCTTACTTCAAGCTATTTCCAAATTGAAGAGAATTTGCAATGGTTGATGTCATATTGCTAAGCATGGTGTTTTCAAGCATTTTTACTTCTTGAGCGACAATAAAGCTGGTTTGCGCTGAGTTATATAATTGCTCTACATCCATTGCCAACTGTTTTTCTAACTCATCAATGCGACCAATCAACATTTTCATAGCATCGACTTGAGCAGCTTTACTTTCTTTGGCTATCATATAATCCAAAGTATTTCGCAAATTTCTTGCCACTGTGCTAATGTATGTTTGAGCATATTTGGCAGCAATTAATTCACTATATTTCTCAATGGCGATATCCCCAATACCTTGGTTGTTAAGTGAGGCAGTGAGAGCCACAATTTTATAAACTGGAACATCTGTTGCATTAACAAAAGCTAAAACTTCATTTTTGATAGCATTAGGATAGGGTTTGCGCTGACTAATATATTGTTGCATGGTTTGCATTTTGCCAATAACCAGCTTTTTAAAAGAAGGACTTTTTTCGAAAACTTGCCAATTCATCTTGGTGCAGTCACTGTTTTGACAAGTTGGGATTTGCATTTCTACAAAATTAGCAGAATCGCCACGAATGATTTTTCTTGTAATCATCGGATCTCTTGGTATATATGGTGTAATTTTACCATCGGCATCAAAAACAACCGTACCTATCAAGCCCATAAATCTTCTTTTATCAATCTCACTAATTCCTTGAATTTTTCCCAGCGCATTCCAAGTAACATTGCCCGTTGGTAATTCTTCTGCCCTTGTTGGATTGCGTCTTCTGGCGGCTTCTAAAGCCTCTCTTCGCTTATCCTGATTAAAGACATTTTTTACATTGCGGTAAGCATCTGCACCATCACGGTAAATGCCATCAACCATCCCCCAATCCATCACTTTAGTATCATACTGTGTATTAAATACTTCATTAGCAGCTGCATGTACAATACCTTTGGCAGCTTGACAAGAATTAATGTTAAATTGGTTGATGCGGTCAGCCACATTCTGAAGCGAAGTCATGACATTTTCACAAGTGGGGCAAATGTTTTGCAAAGCGATCTTAAAACCATAACCTAAGGCGTTTGAACCGATGTTGCGTAATAATTGCACAAATTGTTCTTTGCTAATGAATGAAAATCCACCCATATGAAGATCAATACCGCCGCATCCAGCATTGACACTTGGTGCTTGAGCTGTCGCCAAATTATAGCTTCTGGTTGGTGTTGCTAAGGTGATGTTGCCGCCATGATAATAATTCATTGTTTGGGTCTGAATGGCTGCTGGTCCGCCATAAGTAGCCGTTCCATTTAGCTCATTAAACACACTTTCCATTGAGTTTGCATTGGCATGAATGGATAATCCCAGCACAACTGAGGCTGATAATAGTTTAAGATAAGATTTCATCATCAATTCCCTTTGGTTATAAAATAATCAAACGCCCATCGAATTGGGATGATGCGGGCTGTGCGATTGTCATGGCCGCGCAAATCATCAAGCTCTAAACCATCCTCAAGATTAAGTTCATACGAAATGTATTTCCATGCTCGTTCATATTCTAGGGGTGCTTGCTCCCTAAAGTGATTAATGAATGCATCTTGATTGTGCTTATAGCCAAGATTCATGGTTCTGGTTACGGTATATTCTCTTTGCATTTGCTGGGCATAACTTTGTGTCGCTCCAAAGATCAATATCAACAATAGCAACGCTTTCATATCATTACCTCATCAAAAATTGACACCTGTAGGCGTTGTTAGCGCATACATACGATCTAAAATCTCTTCCATTGTCATTGTACCAAAGCCAATTGGCGCATATTCGGCCGTTTGTTTATTGGCGATAAATAAGGCTGGCACTACTTGTACTTGCCATTTTTGCGCCAAATTACGGCCATCTTTAGGACGTGGAAACTCTGGCAAGGCGCCACCATCCAATGATGCAGCGATAATATCAACGCCATATTGTTGTTCCATTGCTTTAAGCACTCTGGCGGTAGCATGGCAATACGGGCAATCGGATCTGAAAAAGAAGATGATGCCGTGTTTTTGTGCCAACGCCTGAATCGTGACATTTCTTGTTTGTAGCTTTTGTTGGTTGGCCACATTCAACCCCATTGCTGATGTTGGATGATTGATGGAATAATCCAAATGTGGGTTTTTCCACACAGTACGCTGCCATTGATCCGCAAAAAACGACGCTTTTTCTTGGCTGTACTTCCACACCTCAAGATATTCTTTCATGTTCTCTTCGGTGGGATGCATGATAGCTGCATCTTCTTTGTCCTTGAGCAGCTGGCGCAATTGTTCAATTGTTTGCACCTCATTTAAGCTAGTTACTTTGGGTTGTTGCGCTGGTACCGTCTGCTGTGCTGGATTTACCACGGTTGCATTTGGTACCGCAGTCACAACACTTTGCTGAGGCTGTACTGTTGTTGATTGTCTTGCAGGTGGTTGTTGCACTGGCGCTGGCTGGCGCTTGCTCTCGTCACAATACCAGTTTGTTTTGCGAGTATTGCACTGCCACACTGAATCATAATCAAGGCTGCTGGGTACGGCTGGCATAGCCAGAAGCACCCCTATACTAACAGCCAAGGCTTTTAGACTACCTGTCATAATAATTCACTCCGCTATTGAAACTTTTTTTAACTGTTTGCTGAACTTGGCGTTTTCTTTGTTCAACATCAATATCCGCAGGTACAATTTCATTGATGAACTCTGATAAGTCCATGCGTGAAAAGTCCAAACGCTGCAATTCATCCAAAGTAAAGCCATTACAGCCAGCGCCTTTGCCTAACTGCTGCCGACCTTGTTTGTTGATAATTCTGGCCAAAGTTGAACGATAGCAGCAGTATTGGCGTTTTTTCTCGAGGCATGACCCAAAAAATGTTTTCTTGGAACACCACTCATGGGAGTATTCACACAGTCCACTGCCTCGCTTGATGGCCAATACTTTTTCCTCGTTGTTGCACTGCAACCATCCCAGTGTTGCCGCTGATTGGATGACTGCTACAGTCTTGTTCTGGTCAAAAACATTGTCATACACATACTTACTGCCTCGATCGTCGATGGCTGGCTGATTTGGGTTATTGCCGTATGTTTGCGTAGCGCCAATCCCCTGTGTGCGATTTTGGAACTTGTCGCCCGTCGAAATGGCTTTGCAGCAGCTCATGACACTGTGGCCAGCCAATACTTTGACTGAACATACAGACGGATCGCCATCAAAGATATTGTATCCTGTGGGCGTTTTACCATAAGTGCCAGCCTGTCTTTGGGCTTCCATGATGGCAATTGCTTTACCAAAATCCCCATCCGCTTCTGGCGGTGGGTTGCCAATGCAGTTATCGCCATTACATAACTGCTGCTCACACTGTCTTGTTTCAGTAACTCGCTCCTCTGTTTTTTTACATTGGTAAGTTTGATTATAAGTAACGCATTTTCCGCTACCGTCACGCTCTGTACATTCGCTAGAGATCTGCTCGCAGCCTTGGGTATCCAAAGATGAGCATTCACTGACATTTAATTCGCCAGCACAGACCATTTCATAAGTTTGTTTTTTACAACTACCCAAAGGCTCTCTATCTACCGAACCCAAAATACCTGCCAAAGGCTCTTGTGATGGTTCTACGCAAGTCTTCTTCACCAGTTGGCACACATTTGGGTTTTGGTGCGCCGTCGTACAAGTGGTGTTAAATGTCTTTTCACACCCTTTAAATACTGGAATATCCACCGTTAAATGCAAAATTGCATCTCTGGTATTGTTGAACAAATCTGCTTTAATGATGTTGATGCCTTCTTTTAAGAATGGTTTTAAATCCTTATTGGGATGAACGGTGGACACAGCCTGTATTCCATAGCCATCATCAATCACTAAAGTATCATTTACCCAAACTCTCAAGCCGTCATCACGATAGTACCTTGCAATAACCGCCCTATCGATTTGGTTTAAATTTTTGATCTCAAATGCATACTCGGCAACATGAGGACCCAAACGACGGCGGCCATGTCCCATCATAGTAAGTTGCAAAGCTTTATCACCAAACTCAATGTTTGTTGGTAATTCGCTGGCTCTTTGTACTCTCGTACTACCCTTTACCACGCCGCCATCTGCAACTCGATATTGGGCAGTTGGCACAATACATCCTGATAGATTTACCGTATCTTGGCAACTTGCTTCATGCGTACCAGAGGTGACAAGGCATTGCTTTTGCTCATAAGTGGCTGGCACCACATTTCTAACCACACGGCAGAAGTTTTGGCCATCTTCAATCTTGGCATTATTAATCTGATCTTTTGAACTATCAATCAAAGGATCGTTTTCATAATCTAGGTTGTATTTTGGGCGCTGCTCGCCGTTTTTAGCGGCAAATTCCACCGCTTCACAATCTGCTTTATCACGATCAGATAAAGCAGATATATCGCCTGAGCATTTGGCAATTTTGGAATTGCCAGCTCTTAATGACACATTCAAATCACGGTCATAATATTGGGTACTGGTATGATTGCTATAGTTGGCATCGATCGATTGGGCCACAGCAGCTGCATTATTTGCAGAAACGCTAGATTGCGTTAAGCCTTTACAGTTGTCGCCAACTGCTTTACCGTATCTGATGGCATCATCCATTGAATTGATTGTTGCAGTCATTGCACCTTGACAATCATTCGCCTGTGCTGCTTGTGAACCAAACACTATTGCCGCTATCGCTGTCATCACCAATTTTTTCATGACAATCTACCCAATTGTTGCTGTACAATCTGCTTATCCTTGCTATCCGTGACCGCTGACAACATTTTTTCAAGTGCATATCTTAAGCTGACATCACCTGCGATTTTTATGTAGTCTTCTGGTAAGGCACAACCTTCCATATCCAAGCTTTCGTTAGCACCCAATTTTTTGACAACAACAAAACTTGGCGCCAAGGCAATTTTGTATTTATGAAATGCCTCTGGGTTAATCTGTACATTGCCATCAGATAATCCCAATTCACCAATCTTGGCATAAGTCTTTTTCAAGCTGCCCTCATAAAACCCACGGATGACCAAAGCGCCATCCAAGCGGCGCACATCTTTGGCCAAACGCTGCAAGGTTTCTTTTGGCATATCCAAGGTAACAAACACATACACTCTTTCGCCTCTTTGCTGCTGGATAACACCCTGCTCATATCGAGCAGCGATTTGGGCCAAGTCAATGTTGTGATTTTGATATTCTTTCACCTGTGGCGCAACATGATTGGTTTGGATACTATCCATCATGGCCTTGCGCTCACTCTCAACCTTCCTCCACTCTGCCTGAAACGCCAATTGTTTCTTTTTTTCTTCTTCGCTCTGCGCTTGTTTATCTGAGAAAAAAGGCAATGAAGAAGAGTTTGCATTGGCGGAAATTAGCCAAGTTAAACCAACGGCCGACAAAAGAGTAAACAGCAAAATAAATAAATATGGTTTTTTCATCACAGCCCCTAAATATACGGTCCTAGACAACAATTTTTCTTGCGAAATAACATATAAGAGAAGTCTTCACCCTTATATGGATATGAACGCCCTGCACCCCAATCTGCTGTTGTACGCCCGAATGGTTGGCAACATTTTCTTGAACTTCTTGCACCTTTGGTTTGTGGTATTGGATACAGCATTGAATATTTATACTGATCTTTTTGCATGATTGGTTGTACATACGGGCCGCACAATCCTTTTTCACCAGATGTACCCCATGTAAGTAGCTGGCGGTGCATTTTGGCGGTCATGCGCTGCGCCACAAGTGAGCTGGCTTGAACCAGTGACACATGAGAACCAACACGACCATTCATTGGAAAGATGCTGCCATTGCAACCTGCACACCAGTACAGTGAATTGCTGCCAAATCCTGTGCTCGATTTCACACAATCACCAATACAAACTGCCTGAGCAACGGGATTACTAAACAAAAATACATCGGGGTTAAGCAGTAAATTCACCTCATCATCATTCCACATTGGATCAATTTCAGTCATGTAACCAACATCATAATCGCCCGTTTCAAGGCAAGGATGCTCTGCTAGCGCATCAAGAATGTATAACAATGGATCGATATACCAATGAGCTTGCCAAAAACTATCCTTGGTGCCGTCTTCTTTGATGGCCACACGACCTTCTGGCGCTTTAAAACCTAAATTCATATCAATGCCACCTAATGACACCATGCAATACGGTTTACGGGTCACATCCAATCGGCGCACAGGCTCCCAAAACCCTGTTTGTACACCAACAATTGGTGGTGTTGAACATGCACACAATAGGTTTTTTGGGTTTTCATTATCTTCTTGGCCGCCCTTATAAATGGCATGACCACCTAGACTGATTGGGAACAAACAAGACCAGCATACATCCGTGATCGGATTGGCAAATTTACCGACACACAAACCGCCTTTGCCATCATTGGCAAAAGCCAAGGTTGAACACAGCATTAAAACGGTTGCAATAATCCAACGCTTCATCATAATCATAGCTCTTTAGCTGGAATATAACTGATTCTAAGTTGTTGTCCTTGCTGCGTTACCACAGCCGGCACCTGCTCAATATTCAACTTGGCAATCATATAGCCGCCTTGATCATAATAAATTTGGCGTCGCCAGCTTTTGCTGAGATCGTACCAAGAACCAGCGGTAAGAATTGGCATCACCTTAGTGCCATGTTTGGCAATCATAGCCTTGGCAGCATTTACCTGTTCTTTATCTCGACCGTCAAAAAACAGCAACGACTTGGATAGCGTCATATGCTCAAGCGGATTGATTCTCGTGCCAGCTGGCGCAATCAAAGTGCCATCCTCGGCCCTTACTTCGTGTTCAATCACTTGTGTTGGGTCAAACAGCTTATCAATGCGTTTGGTTGCCTTTGTCAGCTCATTGGCTTTTGGGTTTTTTAGGCTATGCAAGCTTTTCTTAATCGCCTGTTTTTCGATTTTGGCCAATTCGCCCGATGCTTCCATATTTTTCAATTTGGCTTGAATTTGCTCCACAGCATCTTGTTCAGCGATTACATAAGTCTTGCCAATCACTCCCAAATCTTGAGCGAAAATTTGCGCCGACGCAAATAATCCAACCAATCCTACCAATACCGATTTAGTACGCATAAGCCTTTCCTTTCACTTCTTTCACTGGTATTAATCCAACATCTGCATATCGTGAATCGTAACTGTCCTTATGGGGCGTATAAACATAGTAAAATCCCAAGGGAATTACTCCCTCAAATTCATTGGCTTTAAGCGGTCGCCCCTGTTTGGATTTTACTTTGGCCACACCGACACTTCGGCCATTTACAAAAAATTCTCTGTTTTTCTGTGATACAACATCGCCAGCCACACCAACAACCTGCTTAATAAAAACAACTTTTGGTGGCGTATCCATGATGCCCAATTTATACGCCTCAGCGGTTATATCGTAATAATTAAAGGCGACAAAATCACCACGATTCGGCAAGGCCGCCTTATCTACGATAAAAAATGTTGCTTTGATGCTTTCGCTGATATTCCAATGAATATCATACTTAGGATTGGTTCTGACCAGCAGCGCCGCCAACACAAAAACCAAGCCAACAACCAATAAAATCAAGTTGGTGCGTGTCAGCTTACACCACAAAAAATATTTAACCTTTGGCTGCATAACATCCATTATTTTTTGACCTCCTGTCTGATTTTGTCTGTATAATCAACCAAAACACCAGCTTGCTTATCTGTCAGCACAGCCGCCTTATTAATCAGCACACACTTACATTCTTTGGCGGTTTCTTCTACCGCTTTAGATAGCTTAGTGGCAAACTGTTGGGCTTGTTGCTGCGCCAACATGCGTTGTTGCTCGCTCATATCTGGTGAAGTCATCAATGCTGCAACGATGGTGCTTTGATTTTCATCCACCAGTTTTTGCAGATCGACAACCCCGACAGGATTTGGGATTTTTTGCAAAAACGCATATCCAAACGGAATTAAGCACAGTAGCGTTAAAATCGTTGATGCAATGACCATAGTCATTGCAGACACCCAATTGCCAGATTTGGTCTTTTTCTTTGGTTTTTGAGATTTTGATTCTTGTTGATGCTCAACTTCTTGCACATCATCTGATCCGATTTTTTTATCATCACTCATTGGATAATCTCCATTCCACGGCGTTGCGCCATAATATTAAGAACTTGTGTTGCATCATACCCTTGGCTGCGCAACTCTTCGACTTCGTTATAATCTGCTTGGTTGGACGCAGACAGTAACAAGCTGTAAGGATCAGCAATGTGCCTTACGATATTCATCCCCGTTGGGCTTGTAATTAGCATCTCAGAATACTTACCTTGAACGGTTTGTAGCGATTCTAAGTATCGAATCTTGGTATCATCCAAAGCAATCAAAGAATCTTTGATCACCTCTTTGAGCTTATCCATATCTGGACGCAAAAAGAATTTCCAGTCAGCATTAGAAAAAGCAGCGCCAGCAGCTTTGTTCATTACCGCATCTTGAATACCTTGTGTACCGATGCAGAAAATACCGCCGTATTTACGCACTCGGCGATAACCTTCTTCAATGAATTTAGCTGCATCTTCATCATTACCCAGCAAATCCCACGCCTCATCAATAATAATGATCTTCTTTTGCTTGCGAGATAAGTACATTTGCGCCGTAACACGCATAATCAGCGTCAATACAACCACTTTGCGCAAATCCTTAAAGTTATTCAGCTCTTCAAGCTCAAGGCCGATCATGTCACCATCCAAGCGCAAATTGGCAACACCATTAAAGAATCGACCATAAGCACCATGCGACTTAGAAGAATATGGGTTGAGCTGCTTAGCCAATCTGAACGCTTCAGTATCTGGTACATTCAGCTCGTTTTTCATGCTGCTTAATTCTTCAATCACGGCATCAACACCGCCTTGATCGCCATATTTACTATATACAGTGGTTAATGCTTCTCGCAGCAGTGCTTTTTGGTAGTCCGTCAAAGTGCTATTTGGCGCTGCCATACGAGAATAGATTGGCACCAGCATTTCCAACTCGTTTTCCCAGTTTTCTGAACCAGAAATCCAGCTGAACGGATTGATGCAGATATTGCTTCGGCTGTCAAAATCCAAAAATGTACCGCCTTGACGCTCAACAATGTTGCGAAATGAGCGGCCATTATCAATCACATAAGCTTTGGCGCCAACGCCCCGATAAGCATTAATGAGTTCACCCAATAATACCGATTTACCAGAACCAGACGCACCAGTCACAAATAAGTTGTAGTTACCCGCATCATTGGCGTATAAATCCAAAAATACAGGATTGCCCTTGCGACCAAAGAAACATAAAACCTTATCACCAAACCCCGACCATTCACTTAAGATTGGCGACATATCTACTGCATTTAGCGTTGTTTTGGTTGAGATGAGCTGGAACCGCTTCAAATCACTTCTCAAATCTTGGTTGAGCGTCAAAGGCAAAGCGCTATAAAACGCTGGCATCTGCAAAGTTTCAAGTGAACAAAGCTTAAAACCCATTGATTGCCAGATATTATTCACCACCTGTTCATACTGGTTCATTTTGTTTTTTGGCGCAAAAAAGGTGATGGTATGGTAAATTTCACAGATAGATTTACCATTGTCTAATTGATGATGTACAAATGACCAATCCCTTTCTTGCTCGGCCAATTCTGGCTGAAATCTTGCCATTGGCGATCTTGCATTGTCTTTGGCACGAGTGTATTTTAAGATCACACGGTTTTCAGTTTCGTTACGATCCAAGAAATAAATACCAGCGGTGATCAGGTACGGGCAGGGATATTGCAAAGTATTGTTGAAAAAATCCCCTGTCGCTTTTTCCATTTGCCACAGCGCTTTCCACTTTGGATAGCGCTGCACACCCAAGGTTCTTGCACAAATGCGGTTGTCTTTGTTGATGTCGTAATATTCGTCGCTATCACCATCTAGCTCACCAAAAACAATATCCTTGCCTCGGACTGTTAGCACCTTCCCCAGCTGCGTGACTTGGCTTTTGATTAACTTGTTTGTATCAAAATCAATATCACCCAATCTTAATTCTTCACCAAACATACATTCAGGATTGAATATCAACCACAGAAAACGAATTAAGCCGTTTGGGTTCAACACTTCAGATTGAAAATAAGCAGATTTAAGATTGGATACAATACTTTCTCGAAGATTGATAATCTCTTCAACCTTATAGCGATTTTCAATATCTGATTTGGTGTAAATGCTCAAAATCAGCGTTGTTTTTTTGATCGAGTAATTCGACCCTAAAAACATTGGTTGCCCTTGGTTTTTTTTGATGTATTTGGCTTTTTGTTTGGCCAGCTGTACAAAAATGTCGCCGCCTTGACCTTTTTCGATTGTGCGTTCTCTCAAAGACACAAAATCATCAAAATCATCATCAAAAGACGAGCTGCCTAACATGCTCCATTGCATACCATAGTTGGCTGGAATCATACTGTACATGGTGTTCAATCGATTGATCATATCCTCATCTGCACCAGATTGAGGGCTGACAATCAAACAAAACCCCATGTTCTCACTGTTGTAAAACAATTTGGTTTCAGTATCGTATTTTTCGTAAGGCAATATTTGGTGAAAGCCAACACCACTTGTTAGCTTGCGAATATCGTTCATACTTGCCGAAAAGTTTGTTTCTTTAGCAATACCAGATTTAATAAACTCTTCTAAACCACCAAGAATTTTGCGAAAATCAAATTTCTTTGCCATTGTGAGCTACCAAGTTATAAATCACAGGGAATACATCATGGTGATGCACCAAATCAACGCTTTTGCACAGCCTTAAATTATAAATATCCTCAGCCGTACCCAATCCAAGACAAATTGGCAAACCAAAAAACAGTGCTGCTAATTGCCTGTTATGTAACGGCACAACCTGATAATCAAACAATCTGATTGCATCGGTTGCGATTTTGGTTAATGTTGTTGCATCATGTTCTTTTGATACAACAGTAAAAATATGGTAAACCCTCAATTTTTGTCTATGCTGATGCTCATACAGCGACATTTCTTTGGGTTTTTTGCTTTTAACAGGCTTATACACCCCAAGCGTAAAGTAAGCCTTAGCGCCTTGTATTGAAGCCAATTTACTCTCAATAAACCGCTGATACTCTTCTGCTGCTGGACTGATATTGGCATCATAGTAACGCTGCACACCAAAGCCAATTGCAGTAAACCACTCTTGTTGTTTTTGATAGCTGATGCTTGATTTTTTTACTTCAACAGCGACATCATCATAGTTGGCCAGCTGGTCACGGACAAAAAACAGGTCATCATAAATCAGTTGCTCGGCGTCACCATTCAAGGCTCGGTGCGGATACAGCATATCAGACGCTATATTAATCAAGCTTTGCGCCGTCAAATGCTCCACATCAAAACAAGCATCCAATAGCTCAAATAGCTTTGTTTGCACCGCTTGCATTGCTTCTACATCATCGGTATTGGTGAATGCCACATTGCAAGATACAGACACCAATAGCACTGATTCCATGCTAGTAATTTGCAATCCATAGCCAGCATTGATATGATGCACCAGCTCAGACAAAGCTTGATATTGATTTTGGGTGTACTGCTCGGACTTGAGCAAAAACCCAAATCCAGCAGTATCAGACCCATAAAAACACTGACTTTGCGCATCAAACATTTCAAGCAAACACAACTGATGAAGCCCAAATTTTTCAACAAAGCTATTGCTATCGTTGTTGATGTTCGTAAAGCTCGTGTTATTGAGCGTGTCGTTAATTAACCAGCTTTCCACTTTGGAACGCAGGTTCGACAAAAATTTCATTGGTTGCCCTCAATATCAACCACAAAGGGTTCTTCGGTTGGTGCTGGTACTGGCGCTGGCGGATTGTTGTACTGCTTTTCTGCATCAACAGATGTTGTATCGCCTTTTTTCACACCAATTGGCGAAAACTCAGAAATGATATTACTCTTATTATGAGTTAGCACCCAATCGCCATAATCTACGACACTATACACATAGTTTTGATCATAAAATGTTTTATCCGTCGATTCCCACGGCGCCACCCAAATACGCATGATTTGAGGCTGGGTTCTGATTGGAATACCTGTATCCTGATATTGCGTTAATGGCGTGCGTCCGTGTTGATCCATACTGGGCTTGTGTCTTGGTGCATACCGCTGGTTACTAGCACCCAAAAAGGTTGCTTTTTTGCCTTTGGGCAAGTCTGGATTATTAATGTTGGCGTACACACCCGTCATAGAAGTACAGCTAAAACCCTCGGGTGCTGCACAAGCAAAATCACTTTTCGCATCCAATCCTGTTAGCGATGCACAGCCGCCCAAGCTTAGCGACGCCACAACCATTGCTACTATCTTTTTCATTGTAACCACTCCTCGATCTCTGATTTTTGTGCGTATCCTTGGAACACTTCGCCATCTGGCTTAATCAATGTTGGCGTTCCTGTTAATTGCTTGGATTCAAAAAATGCCAAATTGTCATCAATTGGATTCTGGCAAGTTTTTTCTGGCACTTGTACGCCATTGATGATTCTGTTGGTATAAGCATTATTGCGATCTGCTGAGCACCAGATACTAACTGACTGACTATAACCCCCTTGTAATGGCGTTAAGAATTTATAGATCGTCACATTGTCGATTTGATCCAATTCTTTTTCCAACATACGGCAATAGCCACAATCCACATCTGTAATCATGGCAAATTTGCGTTCACCATTGCCTTTTTTGAAGACCAGCGCATTATCCAAAGATAGATCTTGCCATGCGATTTTGGCGTAAGCTTTCTTGTTTTCGGCGGTAATATCTGTTTGTGTTTGCATATCAAACAGATGACCGAACATAAAATAGCGACCTTCACTGTTGGTATAAGCAATATTTTTTCCCATCACAACTTCATAAATGCCAGTCATCGGCGTTTGGTTGATGGCATCAATCGTTGTGTTTGGGTATTGCGCTTTGATTGATTGCTCAATTGTCTTTTTGTCTAAGTCTTGCGTGCCAGTTTGCGTCGACGCAAAACTATGAACCACTGCTACCGATACCGCCGCCAGTGTTGCCAGTGTAATTATCTTGATTTTAGCCATTGTTTAATTTCCTCTTTGGTTGCATGGCCATATTTAATCTCACCATTTGGCTTAATCAGCGCTGGTGTACCTACCAACTGCTTTTTATAAAACCATGCCAAATTGCTAGAAATTGGATTGCTGCAACTTGCTACCTTTGGCGCTTCTTGCAGTTGGGTACTGCGCACATAAGCCGAATTACGATTAGCAGCGCACCAGATACTAACTGACTGACTATAACCCCCTTGTAATGGCGTTAAGAATTTATAGATCGTCACATTGTCGATTTGATCCAATTCTTTTTCCAACATACGGCAATAGCCACAGTTAATATCTGTGATCATAGCCGCCTGTTGTTCGCCACGACCCTTTTTAAATACCAATGAATTTTTAAGATTGAGCGATTGCCACAATCTATCTGCATATGCCACCGATGCACACAACAACAAACTACAGCACAAAAGTTTTTTAAACATTAAGCACCTCTATTTTTTCAGCGTTACGCCAGCAGGGAATGCGATTGGGCTTGTAATTAGCACTTCTGGCGCACGGCCAGCATCAATTTCAATCACATCAAATAGACGCTCTGCTTGCTCCCTGTAATATTCAGCCAGCGTATTAGAACCTTCGCTCACACCACCGCCTAGCGCCGCTCTAGCGGCATCTGAACCACTAACAGTACTGGTACTCAAACCACCAATTGCGGTTGTGGTTGATCCAATAGATGAGGCCACAGAACCTGTAGCACCAACAACGCCTGATAAGAACGACAAGCCAAGCAATTTACCTTTCTTGCTGACCAAACGGCCTCTCATGCCTGTTTTGCCATCTTCGCCAACAATATATCCTTTGGCTGGCATCTCATACGATTTGCCATTGATGACGCAAGACAGCGTTTCGATACGGGCAAACATACGCTCAGAAGACAAATCACCCCAAGCAGCTGCCAAGAATCGACAGTTTTTGATATTAGCTTTATGGCCATTTGGCAAATTTGCTGGATTTTTAACCTGAAGCACAATTGGCAAAGGGTTACTTTGTGCCTGTCCACCTGTTGGCGCATCTGCACCATTAAGCAGTGTCGCCGCCACAAATGAAGTAGTTGGGATTAATGTATTGTCTTCATTGCTATTATTTTTGCTGCCGCCACGAGATTCAAAAGTAATAATCTCAAGTTTACGAGGCTCTTTTGGCGTTTGAGCAACTGGCGCACCATATGCAGGTGATGAGTTCAACACATCTAGATTGCCCGTTGGTGAAGGCAATACAGGGTTTGAGGCAACTGGTGTTGATACTGCTGGTGCTGGATAATTCGCTGGTGGTGTGTAGCTGACAGATGGCGCTGGCGTTGTCACACGCACTTCACGCACAACTTCCTGAGTTGGGCGACTTTGCAGCTCTGCGATTTGTGCATTCAAATTGTTCATCTGCTCAATAATGGCAGCATTGTTTTCACGGCTGGCATCCAGCTCTTGTTGCAGCTCTTCCATTTGCATTTGGCGCATCCCATCCTCTTCTGCAACACTACGGCGCCAAGCATCTTCATTTTCGATGCTGCCGACAGGTTGCAATTCAACGGTTTGTACTTCCACTGCTTCTTCTTCGGTGCCGCTATCCATCATGAACACACTGCCAACACCGACAATTAAAATCAAAGAACCAGCAGCGCCAGCTAAGATCATCTGCTTTTTTCGGCGCTCATCATTTTTATCTACAGCGCTCATTGTGACTCCTTACCTCTTACAACATAAACAAATGCAGTATCATTAGGCTCAAGCGATAGTTTGGATACACTTACAGCATATACATTATTGCGGTAAAACTCTTGCTCACGCAGCTGTAAAAGCACTTTAGTGACATTGGTAATTTGGTATTCTTCGCCCACCAATTCTTCGCTATCATATCTATTAACTAGCGTTAGTTTTGCTTCTTGCCATAGTGGGATCACCTCATCCACTCGGCTCATTTGAATATCATCTGATATTTGGGCGCCGTTGCTGACCTTCGCCATTTCCGTCATCATTTTTTTAATCATGGCAATATGCGATTCATTGGTTCGCACGGTTGAATTTTTAGCTGATTCAGCCGCTCGATCCTTAGGTACAATGATAATTTCTTGTGATGTTTGATGCGATGGCACAAGGATTAATCTGTAACGCCCACCATGATCATCATTGACAAACATTGAGATTGGCCCCATGTGTTGTTCATTGGCCAAAGTGAAATACAGTACGCCGTTTTCTTGATCCTGATGATATGACAAAGCCCCAGCAATCGACGGGATTACTGAGCTGATGCGGCGGCCTTGGATCTCGATCAAGTTTTGTTCATACCGTGAAATTGCGACTTCTGCGGTAAATCTATCTGCATTCACAACTTCACTTTTGGCCTGCGCCTCAATACTAATTAGCGCCAGCAGAGGCAAACTCAGGCTTAACTTCTTCAACTTTTTTAACATAGATTCTTCCTACTCCAGTTGTTCCAAATTCAATGCGATAATCTTTAATGTCATCAGAAACCAATTTATCTGAATAATAGGTTTTGAGTTTACCGCTTAAAACTACAGTGTTTTTATTGACGATCTGCGGCTCAGCAATAGAGCCAGACCATACCGTCATAATATCCTCACGCTTGATTCTGCTTGCTTGCGCATCAAGATTTTTGCGCAATTGCGGCAAACTCTCAGCGTCCACCATCTTAAGGATGATACCGTTGTTGTAATCTACATTGTCTTTATTGACGGTTCGGAGCGTTGTAATCACATATTCAGCCATATCTACCAGATATTTATCACCAATTTGCGAGTTACCAATTTCATATTTATTGGTGATGACTGGCGGTGTAATGATGACATTATCACGCATCAATACCCACAGCAGCATGGCTACCAACACACAATTACTGATACCAAAAATCACCAACAGCGTTTTGAAGAATCTGTTGGCGCCTTTAACTTCAGCAATTGTCTTTTTTCCAGCATCCAAATTCATACTTCAACCCAAAAAATTTCGCTGATGTGACTTGGGCATGGCCGAAGGCGCAGGCGTACCCGTCTTCCAAAAAATTAAGTGGGTTAATACCCCTGCATGTTTGCCAGCCTTGAAGCTTTTATACCCAACTGCCAAAATGCAACCAACAAACAACCCAACCAATCCAAAAAATTGATTCATCGAAATGCCGATTGCACAAGGAATGAGTGCAACAATAGCAACATCATAATCAAAAAATAAAAACTTCGGCTTGTCATCAAGCCTCGTTGGTATAGTGTGACTATCATTCTGCATGAGTATCAACCCTATTTGCGTCGACGCAAATGATTAGATCACGGCGGTGAAAGTAGCGTTGATTAGACCAACGATAACGCCGATACCAATTGAGATGAATAGAGCGAATACCAACGCCATACCATCTTTTTTGAATGCAGCAATACCAGCGCCAATGATCAATGAAACAAATGCAATGGTTTTACCCAAATTGCCCTTGATCCAGTTTTCAAACTTAGTAGCAGTACCAGAAAATTCGTCCGTTGTACGGGCAGCTTCAGCCAGATCAACTGATAGGCAGACAACCGCCAAAATTACTGCTGCTGTGATGATTGCGCTTTTGTTGCGCTCCCACAGTAGCACGGCTTGTTTTTTGGTTTGCTCTAAGCTGGTTTCAGATAGATAAGTATTCATAACTCACTCCTTATAATAAATACAATCTGAAAAACACTCCAAATTACCTTGAGTTTTTTTTCAATGCGCACCAAGGCTAATACGCATTATTCTGCAATTAATGTTTTGCGCCCCCATGCTGGACACAAATTAGGATTACAGGTCACATAATTGAGTTGGTCATCTTGAACCTGCTGTGTGACATACACATAAGCACTAAACGGCATCGGCGCATTCAGCGATTGCTCAGCTGGATTGTAGCGCCACATCACATCTTTTGGCTGAGATTGGCAACCGCTAATCGCTAAACAACACAAGCTCAAGATTGCTAATATCAACTTTGTTTGGATGGATAATTTGTGGCGCATAGCTGACTCCTGTTATTGGTTGGCTTACTGCATTTTGCGGCGCTTGTGGACGGAACATTTTTACATAGCTGGCATAATATCCTTGCACATCTTTAGAGTATCCAGCCATTGCGTTATATGCTTTAGAATGCGGCCCACCGTAATAACACCCGACCGCTCTCCATATCTCACCAAATTTATTGATACAATCCCGTAACACAGATGCACCAACATGAACGCTAATACAAGGGTTAAAAAGATCGCTTCTGTTGATACCGTGGCGGCGTAAATTCGGCAGATGAATTGTATTAATTTGCATCAATCCCAATGCCACATTACCATCTTTGAGAGGCGGTCCAACCGCATTAGGATTGCCTCGTGATTCCTTCCAGCCTATAGCCATCAAGAGCAAGGGGTCAATGCCGTACTTGGCACCAGCTTCATTCCAACACGCCGCTTTTGCTTGACTTCCTATCACCATGCCCAGCGTCAGCACCAGTGCAAAAAACGCATATTTAATTTTCATAGCACGAAATACACTTAAAAATACAATTAATGCCCTAATGCTATCTTATTTCAATTTTAACAAAAATGCAATATAAAGCAACAAACTTTTTTTAAACATATATATATATATATATATATATGTTTATTATTTAATTTAAAATATTAAAATAAAAATATTTTTTATCAAAAACGCAAAAAAAATAACCCTGTTGAACAGGGTTATTGGTGTTTTTATGCTTAAATATCCAAATCAAGCTGCTCAAGATAAAATCTGAGTGAATCAAACGATTTATCAAAGCGCTGTTCGTCGCTTAATTCATCCAGCAATCGCTCTTTTTGCTGCTGGTTAAGTCTAGCAGCCTCGATCAGCTCGATAATCAACACCTCTTTGGATGCATAAACTACTGGTACTGGCGAAATGGCAGCGCTATCTTGCTCATTTTCCACCATAGGTTCAATCATTAATTCAAAATCATCATCCAATTGCTCTTCGTCATTTGCCAAAGTCACATCAGCCACAGGCGGATACTCTTTTTCGCCCTTAAGCTCTTTGGATAGCTCACGAACTTGTTTTTGCGTGATTTCCGTAGTTGCTGATGCTAAAAAGTCTTCGACTTCAACAGGGTGATCATTGCTTAGGCTTGCCAAAGTTTTAGCAGCTTCAACAGACTTAATTTTACCGCTTTCAAGCGATTTTTTGATGGTGATTGGTGCAGATAGTAAGCCTAAGTGTCTTGATACCCAGCTATCGCTTTTACCCAGTTTTTCGGCAATATCCTTACCTGCCATGCCATCTTGCACAAAAGTATTGAGCTGGTTGGCAATATCCAGTGGCGACAAATCTTCTCTTTGGATGTTTTCAATAAAGCGACCAAAAACATCAATCTCATTATCCAAAAATGCAGGAATGGTGGTTTTTTCAGCCAACTGCGCTGCTCTAAAGCGGCGGTGGCCATGATTGATAATATAATAACCATCCTTGAGTGGATTGGCTCTGAGCGAAATTGGCGAGATAACGCCGTGCTCTTTGATGCTCTGCGCCAACTCATGCAAAGTGTCATCATGAAATTCACGGCGAGCATTCAAGCTGTCTTCGGCAATCAATGAAATATCAATTTCACTGACTTGACCAATCACGGGTTTATTTAATAAACCACCTAAATTCAAACTTGCTAATTTGTCATTCATCAAAACACCCTCCTAATGCATTGCCCGATTGATAATATCTGTGAATATTGGGCGTACTTTTGTGGTTACTTTTTTGGCTGCATGTTCTTTGATTTGCCAAACAGGTATCTGCAAATACACAGAATCAACAAACGCTTGACGCTCTGGAATGAACATATCTTCAGGATACATCAATTGGCCATATTGCTGCTTCATCTGCGCCAAAATCTCTAACTGGCGGTTATTATTAGCATTAACCCGTGATGGAATCAAGCCCAAAAATTTCAGATTGGGATTAAACTTGGCTTGCAAGTTGGTTAATGTCGTCAATAAATTGGCAGCGCCTTGAACAGAAAATGGACTTAATTCAATCGGTGATAGCACATAATTGGCAATCACAATTGGCGCCACTTGCGACAATCCCAAGGTTGGCGGCGTATCAATCACGCAAAAATCAAATTCTGATTCAATTTTTTTGATGTTTGCCGCCCAATATTCTAAATTGAAATCCGAATTGGCCAGCTCATTATCTGCACTAAACACCACAAATTGCGCCGACGCAAATTCAAAATTCTGATCAGATTTGAATAAATCTGATGCATTCAGCAATAACTCTGTATGGCCATTTTTCAAAAATTCAGATGAATTGGCTTGTACATCCAAATCAATATATAGTGTTTTTTTGCCCATTTGTACAGCTAATAACGCAATATGTACCGCTATTGTGGTTTTGCCAACACCGCCTTTTTGATTGGCTACTACTAATGTTTTCATTCGCTATCCTCACTTGCTGCCGTTTGCCCCAATTCATACACTTCTTTCAATCCAAGTAGCATTTGTTTAGCTTGTGGAGCGATCGAAGCAGGTAGAGTAACAGATATTTTAATTGAGTTTGAATTATTTTTTAAGTCTTTGATGCGATTGCAAAGATTTAATACCCATTGTTCACTGACTTGATGATTTTTTGCTGCACTGGATACATCCATGCCAGCCACCAAAACATCATAAGCAATGTTGCGGCCTCTTTCTTGAATGCGAGTTCTTTTCAACAATCTTGATAGCTCGCTTTCTGTCATAGACCCCATTAAATAGTTTCTTCTGGTCACAAAACATCCCCATCTTTCTTAGTGATGGAGTTATCATAATATATTAAAAAAATATTTTCAATAAATATTTTTTTAATATATAAAAATATTTTCCAAAAAATATTTATTGCGCAAATTCATTCAAATAAATATGGTTGTATTGCGGTATTATCCACAGTCTATCGCCGCCCCTTCGCCGTCAGCGTTATGGGGGCGCACGGCGGGGGCGGCGGCCTGTGGATAAACCGCTCAAGCATTTGCGCCGACGCAAAAGTAAAAAAACCGCCGCAGGTGGTTTTTTTACTCGTCTTTGGGTGTTGGTACTAGGCCAAATTCTTGTTCTAACGATACTCTGCGATCGGACATCATTTTAACAAACTCAAGCCAAATATCTTGTTCATTAAAAACTGTAGGATCATTGATTGTTAAAGTTTTGGTTTCAGAATACACAGCTGGCGAATGCATATAAAATACAATTTCGGTCATCTCATTATTGACAAAAATACTAAACACATTTTCAGATACCAGTGGTGTATCAAATACAAGTTCTATTTGCATGGGGCTACGCTTAAAGCGATGATTACTGGTGTATGGCGCAATTTTATTGGCGATATTTTGCACTGCTGGCGTCACCAAATTATCAATGTAGTAAAACGCTTTAGTGCCGTTAATCAGCTGCTCAGATTGTTCATACTGCAACAACTCAATCGTATAATCTTGCAAAAACTGTAATTCGCTCATTTCAACCTCCGTGATTAGTTAATAATTATAATAATAATTATATAATATTTTTTTGCAAATTTTTTGTTCAAAATAATATATTTTCAAAACATATTTTTTAATAATCTATGTTATGATATTATTATATTTTTATCAGATTACAAATGGCGAAAACATGGCAAAAAAGAAAGCGGAAGCGCTCAAATTGGATGATCTATCGCTGTCAGATCTTGATACTGTCGAACAAGAATTAAATCGTGTGCGCCAGCTGAAGATCCGAACAGATTTAATTAGGATGCGTGATGAATTTTTGTCTTACTGCAAAGCAAACGGCATTGATCCAATCAAGGCAATGCATTTAGTTGGATTTTCTGCACAAGGCTACCTGCGTAAAACAAAACCAAAATATCAAGACCCTGTGACTGGCGCATATTGGGCTGGTCGTGGTAAAACGCCAAAATGGTTCAAAGAAAGAATTGCAGCTGGTTACAGCGAAAAAGAACTTGAAAATAACCAAGATTAGCCAAAAAAGAGTGGGTTATGAACCCACTCTTTTAAAATATACAAAATAAATAGCCGTATTTCTTCACCAAATCGCACACAATCAATTTTAAACGAAAAAATGATGTACCCTACATGACCGATTTTAAAATGCGTTATACTGCTTAAAAAGTGGCAAATTCGCTACTTGAATATTTCCCACATTTCAAAAAAAAAACAAATCACATCTTTTTATCCCTCTATGGTCCAAGAGCCATTATCAGCATCAAACTCAAAAATTTCTTGATTTAGTCAATAGATTAATCAAAAAATAAAAAAATAGCTAGCTATGTGCTTTTAGCTATTAGCTAGCTATTTTATTTAAGCTAATTTAAGCTATATTTAGACACTGAGCAAAGCCTTTATTTTCAATACTTACAGCATTTTTGGGTGTAGAAATTTACCCCCCTATGGTGTAGAAATTTACCCCCCTATGGTGTAGAAATTTACCCCCCTATGGTGTAGAAATTTACCCCCCCTATGGTGTAGAAATTTACCCCCCTATGGTGTAGAAATTTACCCCCCCTATGGTGTAGAAATTTACCCCCCTAATTTTCCCTTGTTTGGCGCCCCAATCTGCATCATTTTTGAATGCGGTATTATGTAGAAATTTACCCTAAATTTTGTAAGGTGTAGAACAAAATCAAATTTCCTACATAAATGGTGTAGAAAAAAATTTGACAAACTACACTATTTTGATAAAATGAACACAGTCATTAACTAAATGGATTTATTGCCATGCCTCAAAAAACCACGAAAGTTGCCAGAAATGAGATTAAAACCGCTCAGGCATTGGTGCATGTCAAGCACTCAATCACCATCAATCAGTACAAATACTGGTTCTTATTTCTTAAGGCTTACAAGGACGCATTAGAAAAAGATGTGTTGGAGTTTGACGACGAAGGATTTTATTTTATCCATCTATCTGAACTTGAAAAAATGATGGGTTATGAAATCAGTAAAAAATTTTTAAAGCAGGATTTGGAATCACTGCGAAAAGAACCAATCATATTGAATTACCTTGAAAAGGATGGCAAACCCTCTTCCAAAGGCTCGGGTTTTTTATCAGAATGGAAAATCAAGGGTTCGCGAGTTGGATTTATGCTGCCATCTTTTGTGCTTAATGTACTCAAAGGTGATAAAGATGCCAAAGAAATGTTTTTGTTGATCAACTGGAATATCTTTAATTCATTCGCTGGCAAATACGAAGCCATCATATACAAATTGTGCTTAGATTACATGGGCTTGGGTCAGATGCTTGGCTATGGCAAAACCCCACAGATGACAATAGATAGCTACCGTGAATATATTGGATTGGAAAAAAATGAATATCCGCTTTTTAAAGAACTAAACCGATGGACAATCACCAAGCCAATTGCCAATATCAACAGTAATGAATTGTCTGATATTGAAGTGGAGGTGCATTATATCAATCAGGGCAGAAAAGTCACGGGGCTGTTTTTCACCGCCAAATATAAAAAAGGCCGTCGCCCTACAATCAGAATTGAACAGATTGTTGGTGAGCAAAATATCAATCCACCTAGTAGCAATACCAATGCTGATGCACCAGCAACCACCAGCGACGATAGCCATAGCGCA
This sequence comes from Moraxella ovis, assembly GCF_900453105.1. NCBI lineage: Bacteria > Pseudomonadati > Pseudomonadota > Gammaproteobacteria > Moraxellales > Moraxellaceae > Moraxella > Moraxella ovis. The sequence continues at coordinate 6,486 of NZ_UGPW01000002.1, read as the reverse complement.
GCTGCTGAAAAACACCCAGCCTTTGACGGCTTGCGCATCGAGCTATCAGTCAGAAAAATCAAATCCTATTTGACCAAATACAACGAAGATCAAATTAGATCAATTGTTGAGCGAGCCAATGAATATCTAGATCGATCCGAAGCGCAAGGCAAAAGCGTTGAAAACATTGCTGGCGTCTATTACAAAGCCTTGGATGAAGGTTGGGATAGTGACCGCATCGAAAAGCGCAAAGCCAAAGCAGAAGCCGACGCCAAAAAAGCGGAGGAAGCAGCCGAAGCCAAAAAAGCAGCATTGAATAAAAAATTAAAAGAGGCAGAAGAAGCTGCTAAAGTCAAAGCAGAGCAAGACAAAGCCATTTTGATTTTTGAATCATTGAGCGAAGACGAACGCCAAGCTATCGTAAATGGCATCTTGGCAGACATCCCTCGCAACCAACAATTATTATACAAGTCAAAAAATGCTAAAAATGATTACTACAAATTTGCACCAATGATTTTTAAAATTACTGATGCTATGAAAGAAAAATATTGGGATATGGTTTAATTTATATATTACATATTATATAATGTATTAAATTTTCAATGAGGATGTTATCATGAGTCAAGCAAAGAAACCAGCACGCAAACAAAAAAATGTGGTTTTTAATAAAGTGAAAGACCAAGCATTAATTCAAGCGATACAAAATGATCAATCGGTTGTTTTTAGTGCATTAATGCGCCAGCTGCTCAGAGAGCATTATCAACTGGCGGACGATAAAGCCCATCCATAAAATTTGCGTCGACGCAAATTTACTAAAATAAATATCGTTGTATTGCGGTATTATCCACAGTCTATCGCCGCCCCTTCGCCGTCAGCGTTATGGGGGCGCACGGCGGGGGCGGCGGCCTGTGGATAAACCGCTCAAGCAGTGGGCAAAAATAGTTAAACTATTAAAAAAATTGCAAATATAACTTGCTTTGCTTTTGTTTATATTATATAATATAAAACATCAAAAGGGGATGCAAGCCTTTTGATGGTACGCCCAATTGGGCAAAATATAAACTCAACTAATCAAGGTAAATGTTATGAACAAATTAACCGTACAAGAAGCCAAAGAATTTTCTATTGGCGTATCCACCGCACAAAACCCTGTTTTGTTCCCTGTGGCTGATATTGCCATTGCCAATGAACAAGGCCGCTCAGAATTTTTAGCAGATCATTTGGGTTCTCGTGCCGCTGTAGCGTTTAAACACTGCTTGTATGAAATCGCTGGTATGCTTAACGAAGAATACAAGGGCGGCTATTGGGAATTTGCCGAAATGGATGATGGCAAGGTGTTTTTCTGCTATCCAGCGGACGACAAATTATTTACCTGTGCCAATCGCCTTAACTACGCCGAAGGCGTGATGGACAACAAAACCTTTGGTTTTATCTGCTCATTCATTGCCTTGGGTCGTGCCTTTTACCACATCAACCAATCAGATGCTGTATTGCTCAGTCAAAAATATCACAATGCCAGACTGTGGGCGCTAGAAAAACTGTATAATCAGGTGTATGACAGCCAAGATGCTGATTTAATCATCAGCTACCGTAAATTTAGCCGTGAATTTTACAAGTTCACCGATTGAATTTCATTAAGGACAATAACCCATCTTTGGTGCAGGTACTGGCCAAAGATGGCATGGAGCATACACATGAAGCGATTAATTACAGCAATCAGCACCTTGGTTCAAGTATATAAACCATCAACCCTAGATGCAGACTATATCAAAATTTCATTCAAATATTGCAATGAGTTGTCTAGGGTATCTGTGGGTTTTTCTAATATCTGCCTTCGAAAATCTGTCTCTACAGAGCTTGCTAAAATGAGCGCCTCACAAATCAAGCGCTGGATCGAGCGATATTTTGCAGGATTTGAAGGTAAGGGCTATTGCCAGATTGTACGCATTGATATTGGCGTGGATCATCCAATTCAAGCGCACTTTAAAAAACATCTTGAGGGAAAAATTTATTTGTTTGATAATTGCTAAAAAACAAAATCCCCAAGGATGCAACTTGGGGATTTCTCAACTAATCAAGTATCTTGATTGGTGATTATGTTATCATTACTCTTGTTATTTGTCAAATTAGGAAAAGACCATGAGCAACATTACCCCAGAATACACCCGACGAGCCATTAAAAAATATGAAGAAGGGTTAATTAAAAAAATCGTCATTTTCTCCGTAGAAGCGGATGCAGATATTTTGGCCGCCATTGATGCGGATGATACTCCGTTCACGGCGCTGGCTTTGTCGCTGCTATACAAGCACTATGGCATCGAGCAGCCTAAGGGATGATTCGGATGAAAGGATAGAACGCCGTATCTAGCGATACGGCGTTTTTTCGGTTAGAATAAAAAATTTGTATGATTTTAAAATTTGGTTATATTATAATAAATTTATTTATTTAATATTTATGTGTTAATCGTTTTTGGTATTTTTAAAATGGAGTTTACGAACAAACTTCCCCAGATACATTGCCAGCTGATCAGTGATCAAGAATATCAAGAAATGAACCAATATTCGCAAGCGGCGTATCTGTCAGGCTTGGTGCGTAAAGTGCGCCAGCAATCAGCGTTTGAATCTCTCAAACTAATTGCTCAATTGGAGCACTTGGACATGACGGCGATTTTGGCGGCCCGAATTGCCAAAGGCATCTGGAAAATCAATTTCCCTAGCACCTGTTCAATGAATGCTTTGCCACCAAAGGCCGTGATGCCAGCAACAAAAGCAAAGATTTTGATAAAGTGGATGATATCATCAGCCGTTATCAAGAGCGTTGTTTAGGCTACACAGAAGCCTGTATTTCGTCGTGTAAGCGTGAGTATAGTCTAGCCTTCAAAATTCCTTTACGAGCGAAAAGCAAGCGTTCTAAGCTGATTGAGCGCTGATTTTTAATGGCTTTGGTTGTGTGCTGGTGATGGTATTGAATTATTTTTTGGGCGTTCCCCTTCGGGTCGGGCTTTCCGTTCCAATGACTGCACAAACCCATTAAGAAAATCTAAGCCTGAGGGCGTTTTCGCTAACCGCTCAACCGCCACAGTCTAAGATTTTCTAAAAATGGCTTTGCTTGTCATTTCCACTGCAATCCCTAACGCAAAAGCGGAAGAGGAAGGCATCAATCCCCACAAGACCTACCATCTTGACCGTTTCCACCGTTGCATCGCCTTATCCGCAACTCTAATTTTTTGCAGGGCAAAATAAACCCTGAAAAAAATTTTCAGAAAAAGCACCTGAAAATTTTTTTCACCCTAAAGGGCAAGGGGTTGATTTTGCCCTTGACAGCAAAAAAATTAATTCGTGGCGGGGCGACGCAGGTGAAAACGGGAAGATGGTACAAACAAAAAACCAAAACGCAAAAGCGGGCGTTTTGGTTTTTTGTTGCAGGTCTTGTGGGGATTGATGCCACTAGTTTTATGGGGCTCTGCTGGCTCCTCCAAAAAGATGATACAAACAATTTTAACTTTTGCAAGTTAAAATTGATATAGACGGCGTTTTATTTAGAGTTAAACTGGATTTCTTAGCCCAGAATGCAACCGCCGCAATTAATGCGACCACAATACTACCAAAACAAGCAATCGACGCTACAATGATAGCTGATGACGGGTGATGTTTCGTTTTCTTGATAACTTCATCAATTTCAGCTTGCATTTTAGCAATTCTCACCCTGCGTTCCTCAGCCTCAGCATCTAATTGAGCTTGTCTTTCCATCCGCTCATTTTCATATCGTTGTTTATCCATTTGCATATCATGAATAACTTTTGTAATATCAATTACCATTTTTCTTTTCTCCAATTCTTCATGACTGTAAGAATTTAATTTACTATCGTCAATGTACATAATATCACCTTTTTGCCTTGCCGTCTATATGTTTTATATTATATAATGTATATTATAAAAAATCAAGGAATTTTGGCGAATTTTTAATTTTTTTTTCTGAAAAATTTTGCAAATAATGCTTGCTTTATCTTGTTTTATATTATATAATATAAAACATCAAAAGGGGATGCAAGCCTTTTGATGGTACGCCCAATCGGGTAAATTAAAAACTCAACTAATCAAGGTAAATATTATGAATACTTATCCAATCGCCCAAGCTGCACAAAATCCAATGAATGCGTTTAATAATTTTTTGGCAACTGTCAAAAATAAATCATTGTATCAAAGCATTTTTGAGAGCCGCAAGGCACAATGTGGCGATAATAGCCAATTGGCGTATTATTTCACCGAATTTAACGGGGATGATTTTTTAAAATCATTTAATGATGGCGTTATTGGTGTTGGTTTTGCCCAATAAAGCGAAAAATCCAGCGTTCCGATATTTCTTTAAAACTTTACAAGATTTGACGGCATTTGTTCAAAATTGGGCTAATAATGTTTTGAAAATTGTACAAAGAAAACAAGAAAGACAAGCGCAAAAAAGCTTGAAAAACAGCAAATGAAAAATGCTCAAGATGTTTTAAATGTTGGCGATGTTTTTATATGCGTTTGGGATATGAACAAACCAATGTTGATTATTATCAAGTAGTAGGATTAAGGGCAAAAAAACGCTGCTACTTAAAGAAATTGCCAAATCTTTTCAAAAAGAAAATCCGAATATGTCTGGCACTTGTCTGCCTTCCGTAAATGATTTTATTGATGATGAAATTATTCAAAAACAGGTAAGTATTAGCAAAAATCAAAATGGCGTGATTTCTGCTAGAATTAATATTAATTCATGTTGTAGTGCAAGTTTAAAATTAAAAGATGAAAAAGGAAATTACAAAGAGGACTATTACTCAAGATATTATTAAAAATAAAAAATCATTGCTAGGCTAGTGCCTAGCAATGATACTAAAGATAATAAGACGGAGATTTAAAAATGAAAATTTTAGCCATCATTAGAAATTCAACAAACGCCCTAAACCATTGTTTTAGCTTTTTTCATGTTACTAATGATGAAATTCGAGATATAACGGGTGATATTGCTGAAAAATTGGGTTTAAAATTAGCTTGGAATTGTGGTAAACCCTATCTAAGAATTAAGGGTGAACGCTGGACGGCAATACATTATTTAATGAAAATTTATGGGCAAAAAATAAATCAAAAAATAAACTATGAGGAATGCTAAAAATGTTTGATTTAACCAATGATTATTCTGATGATGTTAGCATCTGTTTTGAAATTTTAGAAAAAAATAATTTGCTGAATGAACATCAGCTAAATTGTGAAATCTTTGAAAAATTTTCACATTTTGACCTCGGTCATATCACCCAAGCAGGCATTAGCATCATCTTTGAACGCATGGAAATTTCATCAAAGAAACCTACCACAAAAATTGCAACTATGAAGTAAATTTTTTAGCCAGCTATTTCAATATAGACGGCATGAGAATCACGATATTTGATTTAAAATGCTAATTAAAAAGCCCATTATTTTTAATGGGCTTTTTCGTTTTATCGTTGGCTATCAAGCAATTGGAGTATCTGGGGTAATGCCTTTTCAATTTGCTTGGTATTATATTTAAAAAAGCCTGATTTTTTCAGCAATTTCAAAACTTCTTTTTCTTGTTTTTCCGCCGCTTTTTGGCGTTCGGCAGCTTCTTGCTCTTTCAGTTTTTCCATCTGCTCCATGAGCTTTTGCATTTTGCGCTGGGTTGGCGTTAGCGCTTCTTTTTCTTTTGGTATGGTGTTTGGTTCGCTTGGTGTGCTGGCGTCGATCTGGTTTGATTGTGGCGCATTCTCAGCGGTGTTATTAAGGCTACTATTAAAGGTGTTTTGGTTAAACTGATTCATAAAGATATTCCTATTTTTGGTTGTCCATAGATTTTACAACATATTCTTGTTTTCGTCAAAATTTCCTGATCTTTATTTCTCTGGGCGTTCCCCTTCGGGTCGGGCTTTCCGCTCCAATGACTGTACAAACCCATTAAGAAAATCTAAGCCTGAGGCGTTTTCGCTAACCGCTCAACCGCCACAGTCTAAGATTTTCTAAAAATGGCTTTGCTTGTCATTTCCACTGCAATCCCTAACGCGCCCTAATGCGTCGCCTTGGTGCCTGTTGCTGGGCTATCTCTTTTTTTGTGTTTTTTTAAAAATCGCCTGTCGGATCATCCGCGTTAAAAATTCGGAAAAAAATGTGTAAAGTGATTGCATATAGATTGGGCATGAGAAACGGACAAAATCTCTTGCAGAGAGCCGATTTTCTAACCACACACCACGCAACTTGCTAAAGCAGTTTCAAAGCCTTACTATTAAAAGCTTTTGAGTGTTTACAGTTGCATTGTTTGTATGTTTACAAAATAGTTGAAATTATGCTGTAAGTTTATAATAAGGTAATTTCATGTAAACAAGGAAATTTTAAAATGTCAGCAAAAACCAAAAGTTGTAGCCGTCAGAGTTGATCAAGATTTCTATGAGCTTTTGAAAAAAAATGGCGGAAAAAATATATCGGAATATATAAAAAATTTAATCGTAAAAGGCATGATGT
>NZ_UGPW01000001.1:2100000-2266413 GCF_900453105.1 Moraxella ovis | reverse complement strand
GCTGGATCAACCTCTAATAGATTACTTAAATAATATTAAACTATTATTTAAGTAAAATTTTATGTAGTTAAATTAATTATTTTTTTAATTTTAATTGAACAAATGGAAAATCCTTCCATTTGTTCAAAAGTGTGGGAATATTAGCACAAAAATTTAAAATTTCAAAGCAAATTTTTCTGTGGATAACTTTATGGAAAATCCTGTGGATAACTTAAAAATTAAACTTATTCACAGAATTTAAACATTTAATTAACATATTTTTCCACAATTTAAGTTTATGATTTTTATATTTTTTTATGATTTTTCCACAGAAATATTATTTCATTATATCTACTATATTTATGTTTATAATATAATAATTGACCCCGATTAAATCTGTGGATAACTTTTAAAACCCTACTAAAATCAAACCTTTCACGGTTAACTATTCCATCAAAAGATTGGATTCAAATAAACTTCTATTATCTGCCATAAAACAAGTCTTTATGAAAATCATGGTAAATATCTTGACAATCAATTTTGCTTTTGCTAGAATTGGTCCGTTTTTTCACCTCATATTGGTGAATTTTCATTTATTAAACCCACCACAGCAGTCAGCTGCGGTACAAAAGTTGTCACTGTCAGGCTTCTGCAGAGCTTAGTGATGCCAACCAACCTTAAGGTATATTATGAAACGTACTTTTCAACCTAGCGTTCTAAAACGCAAGCGTACTCACGGTTTCCGTGCTCGTATGGCTACCAAAAAAGGCCGTCAAGTTTTGGCGCGTCGTCGTGCTAAAGGTCGTCATCGTTTGACCGTATAAACGACACATATCAAAAAGCACCACATTGTTGGTGCTTTTTTATTTGCCCTTTTTCATATATACTGCTTATTTTAAGCGATATAATCCTTCATGAACAGCCAAAATTTTCATTTTACTAAAGATCAGCGTTTACTCACCCCTGCTGACTTCAAGCATGTCTTTGATTCCCCAATAAAAAAAATACATGGCGATCACTGTATTATTTTTGTCAAACACAATGACAAAAATATGCCACGATTGGGACTTGCCATTACCAAGAAAAAACTTAAGCAGGCAGTCATGCGCAACAAAGTCAAACGAGTCACCAGAGAGGTTTTTCGCCTAAACCAACATGAGATAGCAGATGTGGATTTGGTGTTGATTGTTAAGATTGGCTTTACAAAAGATTTTGATATCATGAGTGATATTGTTAAGATTTTTGAAAAAGTAAAATATCACTACCCTAAGTCGTCCTAATCTTGGATTTATGATTAAGCATTTGTTGTTATTTTTGATAAAGATTTATCAAAAAGCCATCAGTCCAATGTTGCCAGCGCGTTGCCGGTATTATCCAACCTGTTCACACTATGGGCGACAGGCGTTAATGTGGCATGGTGTTCGCCGAGGATTACCTTTGGCTGTGCGTCGTGTGTGCAGCTGCCACCCTTGGGGAGGCTCTGGCATAGATTTTGTGCCTGTGCCGATGTATCGATATCGTTATGATTTGGCGGATGATGCTTTACTGATAGGGCGGACTGTGTTTTTGGATAAATTTAGCTATGCTGCCAGATTGAATCATCTAATGAAAAGTGGCTAAGTTTGCGCTTTTGTAAATATTTTCTATGATTTTATGCAAAAGTTTAGTAAAATAAAGGGTTTATTCACAAATTTATTGATGAATTTTGATTAATGGTGCGTCATTTTGCGCGCCTAAACGCATTGTTAGGATGTTTCCATGCAAAAAATTCTTCGGATTTTAATCATTATTGCCATCTTGATCACGAGTTATTTGCTCGTGCTTGCATGGCGTGATGACACAATGAATGCGCCAAAACCTGCGCCTATAGCGACACAAACCAGCAGCGTTGATGTCCCGAATACGACATCAGGCGGCGGTGATGTCCCTGCAGGCAGCACAGGCGTGTTGACAGCAAATGCAACAGCTACGACCCAAGCCGCTGCGGGCAATCTAATTACGGTATCGACTGATCGCTATGACATTCGTATCAATCCTGTCGGCGGTGATATCGTATACGCGGCGCTAAAACAGTACGATGCGACACTTGATAGTGCTGAGCACTTCGTGTTACTTGAGAGCGATGCTGGGCGTACATATGTGGCGCAGTCAGGCCTGATCGGTCAAAATGGCATCGATACCGCTGAAGGTCGTGCTACGTATACCAGTCCGCGTAATAGCTATGAGTTAAATGGCGCAGGTACGCTACAAGTGCCTTTGGTACACCAAAAAGATGGTGTAACCATCACCAAGACCTATACCTTCAAGGCGGGTGAATACCCAATTAATCTAAGCTATAACATTAACAACACCTCTACTTCTGCTTGGCAAGGTCAGATGTATGCGCAGTTAAAGCGTGACAACAGTGCTGATCCTGGTGTTGAAGATAAGGGCATGATGAGCATGGCAACCTACCTAGGTGGTGCTTGGGGTACGCCTGATGATCCTTATAACAAACTAAAATTTGGCAACTTTAATGACGGCGAGCTTAACATTACAAGTCGTGATGGTTGGGTGGCGATCATTCAGCATTATTTCGTGTCAGCGTGGACGCCAGGCGAGTTTGATGGTCACTTCTACAGCCGCACCAGTGGCAATGATCATTTTATTGGCTTTAACAGCCCTGTAGTTAATGTGGCTGCCGGCAAACAAATCACGCTAGATGCTACGCTATACGCCGGTCCTAAAGTTCAAAAAGAGCTAGAACCTGTAGCAACCGGACTTGAAAAAACAGTCGATTACGGCGTGTTTTGGCCGATTTCTAAGCCGCTATTTATGGTGCTAGAAGCGCTATATAAGATCCTTGGAAACTGGGGTTGGGCGATTGTTGGCTTGACAATTTTGGTTAAAATTGCACTGTTCTGGTTGTCTAACAAGAGCTACATGTCTATGGCAAAAATGCGTGCCATTGCGCCAAAGCTACAAGCGCTTAAAGACAAGCACGGCGACGACCGCATGGCAATGAGCCAAGAGATGATGCAGCTTTATCGTGATGAGAAAGTGAACCCGATGGCAGGCTGTCTGCCAATTTTAATTCAGATGCCGATTTTCCTTGGGTTATATTGGTGTTTGGCTGAGAGTGTTGAGCTTCGTCATGCGCCTTGGATTCTATGGATTAAAGACTTGTCCGCGATGGATCCTTGGTTTATTTTGCCAATCATCATGGCGGGCACGATGTTCGTTCAGCAGTTACTAAACCCGCAGCCGACAGATCCGATGCAGGCTAAGATGATGAAGATCATGCCGCTTGTGTTTGCAGTGTTTATGCTGTTCTTCCCAGCAGGCTTGGTGCTTTATTGGACAGTGAATAACTTGTTCAGCATGGCACATCAGCACTGGGTAAATAAGCGTGTTGAAAGACAAATGCAGGCACGTGCATAACTATCCCATTAAACCCAAAAAAAATCCCGTCAAATTGGCGGGATTTTTTGTTGGTTGGAGTTTACGAATGTTTTAAGGTGATTTATTGAACAACAGATAGTTCTATAACTTTTCTGCCAAAAGTGCTACAATAAAAGGTTATCAAAAAATAATTTTAGTAAATTTATGACTATCACCGAAATCATTCAAAACCCTACGATTGCAGCCATCGCCACGCCCATTGGGCAAGGTGGTGTTGGTGTCATTCGTTTATCAGGTAAAGATGCTTATGAGATCGGCTGTAAGATCAGCCAAACGTCATCTTTGACGCCACGCCATGCGCATTTCACTAAGTTCATGGGCGATGCGGGTGTGATTGATGAAGGGGTGGTGATTTATTTTAAGGCGCCGCATTCTTTTACTGGTGAGGATGTGGTAGAGATTCAGGGGCATGGCGGTGTTGTGCTTCAGAATCTGCTTCTTGCGCGTTGTTTTGAGCTGGGTGCACGTCAAGCAACTGCCGGTGAATTTTCCATGCGTGCCTTTGAAAATGATAAGATTGACCTTGTGCAAGCCGAGGCAATCAGTGATGCCATTAGCGCAACCAGCATCGCCCAAGCCACCAGTGCCATTCGTTCTTTATCGGGTGAATTTTCTAACAAAATTAATGATCTGCTGGATAAATTAACCAACCTGCGATTATATGTTGAGGCGAGCATTGATTTTCCAGACGAAGAAGATGTGGATTTTTTATCAGATGGCGTGATTGAAGCTAAGATTGATGAGATTTTGTCGAAATTAGATGAGATTTTGGCCACAGCTCATCAAGGGCAGCTGCTTCGCGATGGTGTACATGTGGTGCTGGCAGGTAAGCCCAACGCTGGCAAATCAAGCCTTTTGAATCGATTGGCGGGCACTGAGCGTGCAATCGTAACCGATATCGCAGGGACAACTCGTGACACCCTAGAAGAGCAGCTGAATTTAGATGGGCTTAGTGTGCATTTAACGGATACTGCAGGACTTAGACAAACTGATGACAAAGTAGAGCAGATAGGCATCCACCGTGCCAAAGAAGCCATCCATCGCGCTGATATTCTCTTGATGGTGTATGATGTGACTGCTGAGAATGATCCTGTGTCGCTCGCAAAATCACTGTTCGAGGCCGAAGATTTTAAGAGGTTAAATAAGAAACTTATCATGGTGGCAAATAAATCTGATTTATTGAATAATGTTTCACGTGAAACAGATGATACTAATGCCTTGTATGAGAACTTAATCAATGTTTCATGTGAAACTGGTGAAGGTATTGATCGTTTGATTGAGTATTTGAAGCAAAAAGTAGGTTTTCACCCGCCAGAGAACAGCTTAATTGCCCGTACGCGCCATATTGATGCATTAAAACGCGCTAAGGCGCATGTTATCGACGCCAAAGAACAGCTGACAGTATTCTTTGCCGGTGAATTGGTGGCAGAGAGTTTAAGAGCATCACAGCAGGCATTGGGCGAGATTACAGGTCAGGTGAGTGCCGATGAGCTGCTTGGTAAGATTTTTTCCAGTTTTTGCATTGGTAAGTAATGCAATTGGATAATAAAGGAGTGACGGATGTATTGCCCTTATTGTAACGCGCTAGACACCAAGGTGATCGATTCTAGGCTGGCAGCTGAAGGCGCTCAAGTACGCAGACGGCGTCAATGCACAGAATGTGGTGAAAGGTTTACTACATTTGAAGTGGTGGAAGTTGTCATGCCGCGCATCATTAAGGCAAATGGGCGCATTGAGCCTTATGATCAGAACAAATTAAGACGCTCTATTTCACTGCCATTGCAAAAACGCCCTGTTACCAGTGATGAGATTGATGCCACCATTGGGCGTGTCGAACATAAGCTACGTAATATGGGTGAGCGTGAGATTTCTAGTAAGATGGTGGGCGAGGTGGTCATGTCTGAATTAAAAGGATTGGATGACGTGGCTTACGTAAGATTTGCCAGTATTTATCGGGATTTTCAAGACATCGCGGCATTCCAAGCTGAGCTTGCCAGCATTCATGCTGATGTAGAAGTTGTGGAGAGGTAGCTTCATGACCCAGTTATCTTATGATAAAAATTACACATCAGAGGATGTGTATTATATGAATCTTGCCATTGCGGAGGCAAAAAAAGGTAGTTTTACTACAAAACCAAATCCTGCAGTAGGCTGTGTTATTGTTAAGAATAATTTAATAATTGGAATTGGATTTCACCCTAAGGCTGGCATGCCACATGCTGAAGTTTATGCGCTAAGAGATGCAGAATCTAAAGGTATTGATGTCTCAGGAGCGACAGCCTATGTGACGTTAGAGCCCTGCAGTCATACCGGCAGGACGCCGCCATGTGCCGAGGCGCTAGTAAAAGCCAATCTAGCGCGCGTTGTTGTCGCTACGCTAGACGTTAACCCTCTCGTGTCTGGTAACGGTGTTAAGAGACTCATACAAGCGGGTATCTTAGTCACGGTTGGCGTGTGTGAAGATGAAGCTAAAGCATTAAATAAAGGCTTCTTAACCGCCATGGCAACCAAAAAGCCCTATGTACGCTTAAAAATGGCAATGAGCCTAGATGGTAAAATTGCCATGAGTAGCGGCGAATCTAAATGGATAACTGGTGTAGAAGCGCGAGAAGACGTCCAGAAACTTCGTGCAAAAAGTGGTGCTATCATCACTGGTTCTGGTACTGTTATCGCAGATGATCCAGCCTTAAATGTACGCTCCAAGATGTTGGGGATTGCTGCAGATGAGATTATTCAGCCCAAGATAGTGGTGGTTGATAGAAGCTGCAAGCTTGATTATTGTGATGATTATCAAGTATTTAAAGATAAAAACACCCTGCTATGGCGAGATGATTTAGAGACGCTACTTGATGTACTGGCGGCCCAGTATCAATGTCACGATGTGCTGGTTGAGTCAGGAAGTGTGTTGGCGGGTGCTTTTATTGAAAAAGGGCTGGTAGATGAGCTTATTATATATCAAGCGCCTTGTATTTTGGGCAACACTGCAAAAACAGCATTTGAATTTACGCTGGAAACACTGGCATCACAAAAAAAATTTAATTTAATAGAGTATAAAAAGATCGGCAACGATCTAAAATTGGCATTCCAAAAGATCTGATGAATCAGTAAGAAATAAAGTTATCCACAGATAAAAATAGATGATTCGAATCATCATTCCTATTAATTTTTAGGTTAAGAATCATTGTGGATAAATTTATTGAATTAGTGACGTATTTATCTGATATTTTTCAATAAATACATGATTTTATTAATGTTTCATGTGAAACATTGACCTAATATTGGTTGCTATTTATTCGTTATTTGTTTGTGGATAACTTTTATTGTCTTTACAGTATAATTGCCTAAATATCCAAAAGATTTAGAGTTATCCACAGGATTTTTATCATTGATATATTTTGCTAATCTGATAACTTTATGAATAAATAATTTAATGAGTTATATCAATTAAATTTTGATTTAAATAATATTAATAATCTAAAAATTAGGATGTTGAGACTAAGTATGTTTACAGGTATCATAGAGACGACAGGCACGCTGACCGCCATTACGCCCACAGGCGGCGATGTGCGATTAACCATTTCCGCCCCCGAGCTTGATTTTGGCGATGTCAAATTGGGCGATTCGATTGCGTCCAACGGCATTTGCTTGACGGTGGTGGCGATAGACGGCAACAGCTATGTGGTAGATGTTTCACGTGAAACATTAGCCATTTCCGCCCTAAACGTCTGGAGGGTGGGCGACACGCTAAACCTAGAAAAAGCCATGCTCCCAACCACACGTTTTGGTGGGCATATCGTGGCAGGTCATGTGGACGGCGTGGGCAAAATCGTCAAAATCGCCAAAGACGCTCGCTCGGTCTATATAGAAATCACCCTACCGCCCGAGCTCATGAAATACACCGCTGACAAAGGCTCAATCACGGTGGACGGTATCAGTCTCACGACCAACCGCATAAAGCCGTCTGAACATATCGTCTGCCTAAATATCATTCCGCATACGGCTGAGATGACCAACATCGCACGACATTGGACGGTGGGGCGAGTGGTGAACATAGAAGTGGATTTGGTGGCACGGTATTTGGAGCGACTTATCGGGGCAAAAGCCGACACACCCCAAAGCAGAATTACTGAAGAGTTGTTAATAAAAAGTGGGTTTTTTTAAATAGACTTAATGAACTCAATATTTGGTATAGGATTTGTGGTGGCGTGCTGTACACGCCTATAAAATAAGAATAGCAAAGGACGTGTTCAGCACGTCCCTACATTCACATTATTAAATTGGATTGCGGTAATTTAAAAATCTATGATAATTACCCAATATTATAAAGGTAAAAAATGAACCATAAATTACGCCTAATTTTCGCAGGCACGCCCGACTTTGCCAAAGTCGCCTTACAAGCCCTGATTGACCGCCAAGATGAGCTAAATCTTGATATTGTGGCGGTCTATACTCAGCCCGACCGCAAGGCAGGACGGGGACAAAAATTGACCGCCAGTCCCGTCAAAGAGCTTGCTCTTAGCCATAATATCCCTGTGGAACAGCCGATAAGTTTTAGCTTAAAGCATGAAAACGGACAGGTTTCACGTGAAACACTTGCCAATTATCGCCCTGAGGTGATGATTGTTTGTGCGTACGGTTTGATTTTACCACTTGGCGTGTTAAATACTCCAACCTATGGTTGCCTAAATATTCACGGCTCGCTCCTGCCTAGGTGGCGTGGGGCGGCTCCCATTCATCGGGCGATTTTAGCGGGCGATACGACCACAGGCATTACTATCATGCAGATGAATCAAGGGCTTGATACGGGCGATATGCTCTACAAGCTCCCTTGCGACATTATAGATACTGACACGACCCAAACGCTTTATGACAAACTTGCCGAGCTTGGTGGGCAGGCGATGATAACGGTATTAAAAGAGTTGGCGACTTTTCAAGCCAATGCCGAGCCACAAGACGACAGTCTTGCCAATTATGCCGAAAAAGTAAGCACCGATGAAGGGCAAATCAACTGGCAAAATTCTGCTCATCACATTAACCGTCAAATCCGTGCGTTAAATGCGTTTGCTTTTTTAAATGGCGAGCGTATCAAGGTGCTAGAATGTACGCCCATAAAGCCTGACCAAACCACGACCGAGACGGCAGGTAAGATTGTAAGCATTGGGCGAAAGGCGGTGCTGGTGGCATGTGGTGCTGATGACAATGGTGATAAGCATTTGATAAATATCACAAAAATGCAATGGGCAGGGGGTAAGCCTTTGACCGCTGAACAAATTGCGGTGGGTGATAAATTAAAAGACGGGCAAGTTTTTGATAATAATGCTGACAATGGGCAATAATATGCAAATCAATCCACAATTACCCGTCCGAGCCAATATTATTCTAACCCTTGAAAAAATCAATCAAGGGCAATCTTTATCATTATTATTGAACGATTTATTAACTGCCGTCAAAGATAATGAAAAAGGCTTTACTCATGAATTATTATTAGGCACGCTTCGTCATTGGCACGCCATTAGTCGCATTGGCGAGAGTTTGATAAAACAGCCCCCAACCGATATTGGCATTGCTTGTGCGTTAAATATGGGCTTGTATGAACTTTTATATATGAACACGCCTGATTATGCCATTATTAACGAAACATTAAATGCGGTCAAATCTTTAAATAAAAATTATGGCGTGGGACTTATTAACGCCATATTGCGAAAAGTGGCGGATAAAAAAGAAAAATTCGCCAAAAAGACAAATAAAAATCACAGCCTGCCGAATTGGCTTGCCAAAGAATTAAAGCAAGATTGGGGCGATTATTATGAAAATTTGGGGCAAAATTTGCGAAAGTCTGCTCCGATATTTTTGCGTGTGAATGGCAAATTTAGCACGCTTACATATTATGCCAATCTGTTAAATTCTGCCAATATCGCCCATGAAATCCTACCGCTTGGCGTGGCACACGAGCGTGTGATTAAGCTGACTGCTTCGCAAAAAGTACAATTCCTGCCACATTTTCAAGACGGCTTTGTGAGTGTGCAAGACCGCCATGCCCAGCTTTGCGGACATATTTTAAAGGCATTAAATCTACCCAAAAACCTAAGACTGCTGGACGCTTGCACCGCCCCTGGTGGGAAATTAGCTCAACTATTGGAGTTGTCAAACGATGTGTTTCACGTGGAACATATTACGGCATTAGACAATGACGAAAAACGTCTAAACCGTGTGCATGACAATTTGGCTCGCTTGGGGTTGGCGGACAAGGCGGACGTGATTTGTGCGGATGGCACGAGTTATCAGGCGGACACGCCCTTTGATGTCATCGTGCTTGACGCTCCGTGCAGTGCCACGGGGGTCATCAGGCGACACCCTGACATTGCCCTGCTTCGCGCCGAGCAAGATGTCGCCCAAACGGTCGCCTTGCAAGCGGATATTTTACAAAATCTATGGCAAAATCTGGCGGTGGGCGGACATTTGCTCTATATTACCTGCTCCTTGTTAAAGGCGGAAAACGAACGCCAAATCACAAATTTCCTTGCCAAAATGTCAAACGCCAAAGCGGTGGATTTTGAATTGACCCTACCCAATCAAATCAAGCAAGCGGTGGGTTATCAATGTTTGCCGTTAAATGACGATGACGGCGACGGGTTTTATTATGCGTTGCTACAAAAAGTGTAACGGCATTTGCCAAACTGTGCTAAAATTTGGCTAATTTCTTTTATTATAAACTTTTTATTTGGAAAATTTATGCAATACATCAGTACTCGTGGTAATACCGCTCCCATGCAGTTTAGTGACGTTCTATTGATGGGTCTTGCTCCTGATGGCGGCTTGATGCTGCCAGAGGTGTATCCGCAAATTGACCGTACTACTTTGGATAAATGGCGTTCGCTGTCTTATACCGAGCTTGCTTTTGAGATCATGTCGCTGTTTGCAACAGACATCCCAAGCGATGATTTAAAAGCTCTAATTGATAAAACCTACACTAAGGCGGTGTTTAACTCAGATGACATCACGCCAGTAACACGCTTGTACGATGATGTGTATTTGCTCGAGCTGTCCAATGGTCCAACGCTTGCCTTTAAAGACATGGCGATGCAATTTTTGGGCAATGCTTTTGAATACGTCTTAAAGCAAAAAGGCGAAAGACTGACCATCATTGGCGCGACCTCTGGCGATACAGGCAGCGCAGCAGAATATGCGCTGCGTGGCAAAGATAATATCCATGTCTTTATGATGTCGCCACATGGCAAGATGAGTGCCTTTCAGCGCGCGCAGATGTATAGCCTAGATGATGACAACATTCATAATATTGCCATTAATGGCATGTTCGACGACTGTCAAGACATCGTAAAGGCTCTGCAAGAAGATGCTGATTTTAAGGCGAAATATAGCCTTGGCACGGTCAATTCAATCAACTGGGGTCGTATTTTAGCTCAGATTGTTTATTACTTTAAGGGTTATTTTGGTGTGACGAATAGTAATGATGAGAAAGTGAGCTTCTGCGTGCCATCGGGCAACTTTGGTAACATCTGCGCAGGTCACATTGCTCGTGAGATGGGCTTGCCGATCGATCGCCTTATTGTCGCGACCAACGAAAATGACGTGCTAAATGAATTTTTTGCCACTGGTAATTATGCGCCAAGAAAAGCAATCGAGACTTTCGTAACGTCTAGTCCGTCGATGGACATTTCAAAAGCGTCTAATTTTGAGCGTTTTATTTACCTTCTGCTTGATAAGGATACCAGCAAGGTTAACGCCTTATTCAACGATGTGAGAACTGGCAAGGGCTTTGATCTAAAAGATAGATTAAGCGACATCAATGGCAAATTTGGCTTCGTATCTGGTAAATCTACTCATGCTGACCGTCTAGACACCATTAAAAAAGTACACACTGAGACGGGCAGACTTATCGACCCGCACACAGCCGATGGCGTCAAGGTGGCACTAGATGTCAAGCAAGCCAATGAAAAAATCGTCGTGGCTGAGACTGCCTTGCCGATTAAATTTGAAGAAACCATGACAGAAGCCTTAGGTCAAATTGACCTACCAAGACCTGAGCACACTGTGGGACTAGAAGACAAAGAGCAGTTCGTAACCATTCTGGAAAATGATGCTCGTCTGGTAGCAGAACAGATCAAAAATGTAGTTGCTGCCAAATAAATCCACCATAAAAAACAGCCAGAATCATGATGATTTGGCTGTTTTTATCTGCTTATGATAAATATGTCTTATCAAACTTTAAATGCGCATACAGCCACTTTAGCGCTTTGGTACATCGTTAATACATCGCTATCGTCTTATTATAAGCTGATGGGCGCTTTTGATGATCCTAAGTCTGCACTGAGCCAGCCTGTCGATGCGTGGCGTTCATTGTCGATTCATGCCGCCCACATCAAAAGATGGGAAGATGAGGATAATGTGATGGCATTCGTCAATAAAGTTTCGGATGACGTCAATCGTGGTGTATATGGCGTGTTATTCTGCGGTGATGAGACTTATCCTGTTCAATTAACCAATATCTATGATCCGCCGCCGGTGCTGTTTTATCGGGGTAATGTCGCTCGGTTGATGGATAAACAAATCGCCATCGTTGGCAGCCGTAATCCGACAGAGCATGCACAGAAGATCACCTTTGATATGGCGCAATATTTGGTACAGTCGGGTTTTAGTATCACCAGCGGTCTGGCGCAGGGTGTAGATCGTGCTGCACACCTTGGTGCCTTGTCCCAAGATGATGTATTGGGGTGCACCATCGGCGTGATGGGTACAGGCATCGATGTCTGCTATCCTAAGAATCATAACGCATTATTCGCACAAATCATCCAAGATGGCGGTGTGCTGATTACTGAGCTTCTGCCAAGCACCCCTGCCAGTAAGCATACTTTTCCACGTCGCAATCGATTGGTGGCAGGACTGTCATTAGCGACCGTGGTTACAGAAGCCGCACTTCAAAGTGGTTCGCTCATCACGGCTCGTCTGGCCGCTGAGCAAGGCAAACAGGTCTTCGCCGTGCCAAGCTTGATTGATAATAAGAATGCTGAAGGTTGCCATCATCTCATTCGAGAGGGTGCGACGCTCATCTATCATCCAGATCAGATCTTAGAAGATATCCAAGATGAGAGCGCTTATACTGCGCTGCCTAAGACATTCTCGCGTGGCGTTTCAGCATTTAGTGATGAACAAGTTTCGTCAGAAGAAATTAAGCCCGCTGCCAAGGCTGAGCCCTTTGTACCTGTGGTGCCGAATCATTTGGCGCTTTTGATATCGAGGCTTGGCAGCGAGCCGAAGGATTTAGATGCTTTGGTTGCAAGTACTGACATGGATACGGGCAGCCTGCTGGCTCAGCTGATGGAGCTTGAATTATTGGGGTTGGTGGCTCAAATCGGGGGTCGTTATGTGCGAACCTAAGATCTTTAATATTGATCAAATACCTGATGCGGTGAATTTCTTACGTTTAGGCGGCGTGCTTGCCTATCCTAGTGAAAGCGTGTGGGGGCTGGGCTGTGATGCTTTTAATGTATCGGCCATTGAGCGGATTTTTGAGCTAAAATCACGTCCTGAGCACAAGGGGCTGATTGTATTGACTGACAGTGCTGCCAAAGTTGCGCCGCTATTACAGGATCTACCCCAAGAGCTACAGAGCGATGTTTTACAAAAGCTTCAAAAAGCAAATGACGAATTTGATGTCCGCACTGCTGATCAAGCCCAAACTTATCTCATGCCAGTCTCTAAGTTGGTAAAATTACCCAACATACTTACGGGCGGCTTTGACACATTGGCGGTGCGTGTGACGCATCATCCGATATTGGCGCAGATTTGCAATCAATTAACCAGCGCCGAAAACCCTTTTGGATTTTTGGTATCTACCAGCTGTAATATCAGCGGTGCATCATCTGCCACCACAATTAATGAAGCGATGGCTTATTTTGGCAGTCAAGTAGCGTATCTTAACACAGATGGTTTAGGTTTTACCAAGCCGAGTCAAATTATCGATCTGATGACAGGCGATGTGTTAAGATAATTAAATGTTCCACGTGGAACACTCAAACCATAATGAATGTAACAAGCAAATAAAAAAACAGGCATAAAACCTGTTTTTTTATTGTAAATGCTATGAATTAGGTGCGCTTAGCAATAAACTCATAGATGAACAGTACAATGATCGCACCGATCACAGAAAGCACTAAGCCACCAAGGCCACCATCAGTGTGAATGCCTAAGCCGCTAGCGATTAGACCACCTACGAATGCACCTACAATACCTAGAATGATGGTTAGAATCCATCCCATACTGTTAGCGCCTGGCTTGATTGCACGTGCTAATAAACCTACGATAAATCCAATAATAATTGTCCAAAGCCATGCCATTTTTAATTTCCTCAAGTTATGTTAATGATTGGGGTCTAGCAATTAACCTTGATTTCATTATACATAACTGAGATGGTTTTGATAGTCAAATCAGCCAGATAATTGTATAAGCTGTGTCGCAAAATTCCGTTATCTGACCAAAAATTAACCAAAATGTTAACTTATGTGACTAGCGTTGGTTTTGGGTGTTAGTTTGGGTTATTTTGGTGCACCAACAGACTCTACGATATTTAGATCAAAGCCCGATACGTTAAATTTGGCAGGGCTAGACAATAGACGCATGTCACGAACGCCTAGCAGTCTTAGGATCTGCGCGCCCACACCGATGCTGCGGTATTGCTCTTGTGCTTCGTGGATACTGTTATTTGCTTTGCATTTATCCAATGCGTCGCTTAGATCCACAGGTGCGCCATTATCGATCCATACGAATACACCGCGGTCGCTTTGACCGATTTCTTTTAGGGCGGCTCGGATGTCCCAGCCTGATTTGCCCGTGGTGCTGTCGCTTGCGCCTAATAAGTCGCGCAGTGGGTTTAGGCTGTGGACACGAACGGTGGCTACGCCTTCGGATGGTTCGCCTTTGGTTAGGGCGATATGAATCTCACTTGCGCCATATTCTTGGAAGCGGTGCAGGGTAAATTGACCAAATTCGCTGTCAAACTCACGGCTATCGATGAGTTCTACGGTTTGTTCGTTGGTCATGCGATAGTGAATTAGGTCGGCGATGGTGCCGATTTTTAGGCCGTGTTCTGCTGCGAACACCTCAAGATCAGCACGACGTGCCATCTCACCATCTTCTTTGATGATCTCACAGATCACTGCTGCAGGCTCAAGTCCCGCAAGGCGCGCTAGATCACAACCTGCTTCTGTATGACCAGCGCGATGCAGTACACCGCCTTTTTTTGCCATGATGGGGAAGATATGCCCAGGCTGGACGATGTCTGATGGTTTGGCAAATGGCGCGACCGCAGCTTGAATGGTGCGGGCGCGATCAGCCGCTGAGATGCCTGTGGTAACACCTTCGGTAGCTTCGATTGATAGGGTGAAGTTGGTGCTGAATTTGGCGCCGTTCTTGTCGCTCATGAGCGGCAGCTCAAGCTGTTTGCAACGCTCTTCTGATAGGGTTAGACACACAAGACCGCGTGCGTATTTAATCATAAAGTTAATGTCTTCGGCGCGCACGTGCGTTGCTGCCATAACGATGTCGCCTTCATTCTCGCGGTCTTCGTCATCCATTAAGATAACCATTTTGCCGGCTTTGATGTCTTCGATGATTTCTTGTGCGGTGTTTAGTGCCATGGGAGGTCTGCCTAAGTTGATAATTTTATAAGAATATGGGGGTGGTTTAGATTTTATAAAGGGCGATGATCAAAATCTTAATCGGTCAATTTGCCGTGACAATGTCGGTATAAATCAGACAGCGTCGTGATGGTTTGCACTGCCCAACTCACCAATCAATCAGCATCAAAATCATCCAAATCCTCTGCCAAGATATAAGTGCCAACTCGGCACCAATTGGTGTCGGTGTCCAGATGTTGATCATTAAAGTCATGATAAAATCCGCTCATCGGCATAAAATCACCATATTCATCAATCTCATTCGTCCAATAATAAAACGGCAAATCACCATCCGTGATTTTGGATAAGTTAGCATCCATCCATGCGTTAAAGTTAGCCAACGTAGATGCTGATTGTGCCGCCTTGTAAGCGTGCCAGTCAAGCTGAATCATGAGGCGTTTTTTGTTCAAAATAACACTAATGATCGGTGCGTTGCCAAGATAGGCATCGTATTTAAAATAAGCAAAAAAGTGATTGCGAATCTGCCAGCCGTTGCACCATTTTTCGATGTGTGGCGTGGCGAATTGTGTGGGCAGATTGGCATAGACAGACAGGATGAAAGCCTTAAAATCCTGCCATGCACTTTGATGATTTGCCTTAATGATGGGCAGATTATCTGCATGATCGCGCTTTAGCAGTTTGATTTGCGAGTGTGGTTTGTCCAGAATATAAGCGTGCCTTTGGGTGATCATGATTTGCTTTCAAACATATAAGGGCGCGTGGCGAACCAAGCAAAGTAGATATTGGCAACCATGAGCGCCAAAAATGTCATAAGTGGCATGTGCCAATCTTGATAAATCTCAAACAGCTTGCCAAGCAGCACAGGCCCAAAAAACGCAATCGTATAACCCACCGCTTGCACCATTCCCGACACATCACGAGCGGTCTCGGCATCATGTGTGCGCAGCGAGAACATCATAAGTGATAGGGTAAAAATAGACGCCGCGCCCAGCCCCATTAATAAAGACCACAGATGCAGATACTCTGGCATATAAATCAGACCAGCCACACCAACAGCATCCAAGATGGCAGCGACCACAGCCGTGACACGCACAGGCGCGCCGCGCTTGATGAGATAGGTTAGCGCGATGATGGTGAACGGTGCAGCAATCTGAAAGGTGAGCGCAAGCTCAGTCGCACGATGTAGTGGCAGCCCCTTGGCAGCCCCGATCATCGGCAAGAATGCCGCCATCCCATAGAACAGCAGCGACTGAATGCCCATAAATGCTGCCAGTGCCCACGCATTAATGTCCGCCCATGGATTGAAGTTTGATTTGCCTTGGCTTGTTACGGCGCTGTTAGACTTGCTGCGCTTGGCGATCATCAGCCAGATGATGAGCGTCATCACACCGACTACCGCCCATGAGCCCATGCCAATTTGCCATCCAAAAGCTTGCGTCATCGGCAGCACCGCCCACGCCACTCCGCCTGCAAAAAGCGACATACATAGACTAAGCAGGCCTGTCATCAGTGCGATGTGGTTGGGCGCGTGTTTTTTGATGAGTGGTGCGCCAAGTGTGTTCATAAAACCAATCGCAAGCGCCATCACGCCCGTGCCGACGAAGAATAGCCCAGCATCACCCAAGACGCGCACACCAAGTGCAAGGCTTAGCAGTCCCACCGTCAAGATTAAACTCTGCTCAAGCCCTAGACGCCTTGCAAGATAAGGTGATAACAGTGAGCCTATCGCAAAGGCAGGCATTGGCAGCGCGCCAAGCCAGCCGATCATGCCGTCTGTCAGACCCAGCGTGTCTTTTAGAATTGGCGCAAGCGAGCCTAACATGACAATCGGCGCGCGCATGTTAACAGCAAGTAGGATGAGTGCGATGGCAAGTAGGGCGAGTGGGACGGCTGCGGCTTTTGATTGTTTCACGTGGAACACCTAAGGCTGGTTAAGTAATTTATTTTAAATATAAAATCTTCAATTGATTCACTACATCACGGAACACTTGCCTTTAGCCAATTCATAAAATTAAAACTTGCTTGTTCTTTTTGATTGTCGGCAAAATGATAAAAGCGTTTGCCAATCAAATTATCAGGCAAATAGGTTTGGGGATAATAATGATTGGCATAATCGTGCGGATAGACATAATCCACACCATAGCCTGATTGTTTCATGAGTTCGGTTACGCCATTTCTTAGATGAAGCGGTACGGGCGAGTTGTCGTTTTTAACAAAGGCAAGGGCTTCGTTAATGGCGGTGTAGGTGCTGTTGGATTTGGGCGATGTGGCAAGATAGACAGTCGCTTGGGCAAGGATAATGCGGGCTTCGGGCATACCGATAGACTGCACCGAACGCAAGGCGGTGTCGGCAAGTAGTAGGGCGTTGGGGTTGGCAAGTCCGATGTCCTCACTTGCCAAAATCACCAGTCGCCTTGCGATAAAGGTGGGGTCTTCGCCAGCAGTCAGCATACGAGCGAGCCAATAAATGCTGGCGTCAGCGTCCGAGCCACGCACCGATTTGATGAATGCCGAGATGACATCATAGTGCATATCGCCTGCCCTGTCGTAGCGTGGGAGTACGGTTTGGGCGATGTTTTGGAGCAGGGTGTCGTCTATGATTAGGGTGTGATTGTCTGAGTTTTGGCAGGCGATTTCTAATAAATTGAGTGCCTTACGAGCATCCCCACTGGCAAGGCGTACGATATTGGCAAGGTCGCCTTGTACCGTGAAATTTTTCAAAAATGTATCAGTCGCCAACGCCCTTTTTAATACTTGTACCAATTCATCAACGGTCAATGGCTCCAAGCGATACACTTGACAGCGAGAGAGCAGGGCGTTGTTTACGCTAAAAGACGGATTTTCGGTGGTCGCCCCAATCAGGGTAATCTTGCCAGACTCAACCGCCCCAAGCAGAGCGTCTTGTTGGGCTTTGTTAAAGCGATGAATCTCATCAATAAAAAGCACAGGCGAGCCAAAATCAAAACCGCCTGTCATGCCTTTTCCGCCGTCTATCAGCTCACGCAACTCCTTGACGGTCAAATCAAGGGCGGATAGCAGATGAAATTCACGCCCAACAGCATGGGCAAGTAGACGTGCCAAAGTCGTCTTGCCAATGCCTGCTTCGCCATGCAAAATCAGGCTTGGCAAGTGGTTATGAGCAATCATACGGCTAATGGGGGCATTGTCGCCCAATAGGTGCGTCTGTCCGATGATGTCGGATAAGCTCTTTGGGCGGACTCGTTCGGCAAGGGGGGTGTTTAAAGTAGCCATTTTGGAGTTTTGTACCAATGGTAGTTTGTCAATAAATTGATTAAAAATAATGCAGGGGTAAATAAAATAAAGAAATAAAAATCAGCCCCCAGATATCTTATCATGAGAAATGCAATAAGATAATTTAATATAAACTGTATTAGACTGATATTCTTTAATTTTGGATTTAATCGTAATGTTGTATGGCAATTTTGACACACAAAATCATCATCAATCGTTTTATGTAGTCTTTGCGATTGGCAATGTGGGCAATAAGCGGTAAATCTATTAAACGTGGTTTTTAATTCATCATGAGCAAGCGATACATTAAAATCATTTTTGATAGTATCATAAATATCCACGCCCTTTACAATGAGTTTGTTTTTTAATTTATAAGCATGGTAATATTTAAGATTATTTTCAATGGCAAAAATACCCATAACAATTAAAATGCCAATAATAATGGCAAATGTTATCCAAAATCCTGTACCAAGATTTAATTTATCAAAATTATAAACGGTAAATATGATGGCATAAAAAATTGCAAACATAACCGCAACAACAGTATATATTTTATATTGATGTTTGGTAAAATATTTGGTAAATTGCCAAAAGGTTATTTGCTCCAAATCAGGCGTAAAAGGATTAACCAAAATACTTTTTTGGCAATGCGGACAAAAAATAATGCCATTTTCATAAATCACATTATCAAAGACCTGACCGCAGTCGCTGTGCGGACAAGTGCGTGGGGCGAGTGGTGAAAAAATGGGTTTCATGGAGTATTATACTATTTTTTAGGCTTGTAGGGGCAAATCACATTTGCCCTTTGAAATATCAAATTTTTGGGTGAATGTCATTCGCCCCTACGCGTCCAAATTTTAAAATACATCTTTGTTGAACAATACCGCCAATTTTAACATTTTTAATTGTCGTTTGACGTAGAAAATTACCAAAATAAAAAAGGGCTTTCGCCCCATTATGCCATTATCCACCCCTTTTCATAAGATTGATAAACAGCTCTCGCCCTTCTCTAGGCTTGACTGAATTATGACACCGCTCCATGGTCTGCATGCCAAAATAAGGCTCAAACAACGCGCGATACTCCGCCATACTGCCCCCAAACGGCGGACTGCTCTCAAACTCACAATCAAACAGTACACCCACCAGTCGCCCTTATTACGTAGCAAGCGATGCACTTGGCGAGCGTATTCATCACGGCGGCTTGGGTCTATCGCACACAAAAAAGTCTGCTCTATGATGATGTCAAACCGCCCCAACCCAAGCATATGCACATCAAAAAAGTCATGACAAATCAAATGCTTGGGATTAAAGGTAGGATTGGCGTTGGCAAAATTATCCAGTACAGATGGCACGATGTCAAGCACATGGACGTTGGTAAATCCTAGCTCGTGCAAATAACGGGCTTCGTGAGCATTACCTGCTCCGACAATGAGCAGTCGCACGGATTTATCGGTGAGTGTGTCAAAATACGCCTGCAGTGGGGGTGATACTTGTCCTAAGTCCCAACCTGTCTGGTTGGCTTTGTAGCGATCTTGCCAAAAATGGGCTTGATTAACGTCCATGCCATGCTCCTTTTAGGATTTGCCAATGTGGCGAACGGTTAGAATCTGTTCGTCACGCCCAAATGAACCATGCTCGTCATACAGAACACTGCTCGTCAGACCCACACCACTCTCGCCAATCTGCTGCACGGTATCTAACCCCAGCCATCGCCCTGTAGGAATACGATACAGATGAATCTGTAGGTCGATGCTTGGGAAAATCCACGCTCTATCCTTAGTGCGCAGGCGATGCCGTTGGCGGTGTCCACCATGCCGATCAGGTGTACGAAGTCTGATGTCGGTTCGTCTGCTACCATCTCGATGTCAGTGTCGAACCACACTAGGCTTTTTCCGGTACGGTGATGGGCGACCTTCGCCTTTAGTGTATTAATATAGCCGCTGTCCCATACGCTCATGCCATCCCAGTCCGGCAGGTCAATGGGGCTACAAGAAGCGTCCTCAGTCCCTGCAATCGCGCTCGTGTCACTGACAGCAAGTCGCCAAGCACGCATGATGATGCTAACTCGCTCGGTGCCATTCTTATCAAAGGTGGATAGAGTGCTCTCGATCAGTTCGATCGTGCGTCCTGTGCGGATGAAGCGTGTACGAACGACCGTCTCGCCCTGATAAATCACGCCCAGAACGTCTAAACTTAGGCGTGCGATCGCCAAATCATCTCGGGGAAAAAACTGCTCAAGCTCGCGCGCCATTAACCCTGTGGCAACAGTCATGTGCTGCTCGAATGGATTCCAAGCACCTTGGGCGTAATCGGTTGATTGATAGTGCGCGGTGGTGGTGTCATCATTGACGCTGCGACTGATTGGCTCATAATAGGCACGCATACAAACTTCTTTTTGTGTGGGTGTGGATCGATAAATAAAAAGTCTCGCTGTGCGGATTAATTTAACTGGCAAAATACTTGTCAAAGATTTGTAAGATTCTGACAGCAAAAGCACTAAAAATTATCGCCACATGTTCCTAAAATTTAAAATAATTCCACCAAAAAGTCAATAAACAAAACGCCATGCATAGATGGCGTTTTGTGCTTTTGGGGGTGTTAGTCTTTTGTTTTGGCGGCTTTTCGCACTTCGGTAATGGAGCGACCGCCCAAGCCATAATTATCCATGTCAATCTCATCAATGACTACCACCGTTGTGGCAGGGTTTTTGTTGAGAACTCGCCCAAGCAGTTCGGTAACGCCTTGGATGAGTTCGGCTTTTTGTCCGGTGGTGGGGGCTTCAGTGCCGCCCGTTACTTTGATATTGACATAAGGCATGACATGCTCCTATTGTGTTGTGGTTAAGGTAAAAAGATAAATTTATTCGTTATTTGGTTACAAGTTTACGCTCGTTGGTGGCAGATGACCGCACCCAATATTAACGCTAGGGTGGCAAGCCCAAGCGCAGGGGCGAAACTTTGGGTAGCTCCATACAGGCCGCCTGCAACCAAAGGCCCGACAATCTGCCCGATGCTGTATGACAGCGTGGCTAGGGCGATGAGATTTTTGCCAGTGGTTTTAGCGATCATCTGCGCCACTGGCATGACAATCGTTACCGTCCCCATAAACGCACCGCCTACGAGCAAGGCACTCATCAGATACCCTGCCATGTTTGGCATGATAATGGGGAACATGACCCCGATGATTTGGGCGGTGAAATTGGCAATCAGTGCCACACGAGTTCCCAGGCGAACATGAACCATGTGCCACACAAAACAAGACGGCACTGCTGACAAACCAAACACCGCCCAGATATGCCCTACGTTCACATCAGGCAACACCATGTTCACCAGCAGGGGCAAATACGTGGCGGTGATGATATAGCCAAACCCTGCCAGCCCATAGAGTGCGATGAGTGCATTGGCGGTAAGTTTTGGCGTGACGATGAGTGCATTATTTGATTGGTGACTGTCGGCTGGTTTTTGAAAAAACAATCCATGTAGCACAAATAACGACAACACGACCGCAAGCACCCCAAGCCATAGCCACAGCCCAGATGAATCCATGCCCGCACCTACTCCCCACACGACAAGCTCCGATGATAAAGCAATACCAAGCCCCACACCTGCGTACATGAGCGGGGTTGTGCCGGTGTGTTTTTGTTTGGCAAGTAGCCACATTGATGCCGACACGATGCCTAGGGCACTAAACACCCCTGCCAAAAACCGCACACCACCAAGCCACAAAGCCCCCGAGAGCATCGACATCAAGCCAAGGCATACGCTCGTGCCAATCAGAGCAATTAAGGTAAAGACGTTTGATTTGTCCGCCTTGATGCGCACAGCGAAGAGCGCCCCGACTAGGTAGCCGACATAGTTCGCTGATGCGACAACGCTCCCTTGTGCCACGCTCAGCATGCCGCCTGTTACCATGTATGGGTACAAAGCCGTATAAGCAAAACGACCAAATCCCATGACAAGGGCAAGTATGAGAGCGGCTTCAAGTCCGTTCTTGATGGCGGATGATTTCATAGCGTTAAAAAATGGTGGTATAAATGATCAAAATATTCTAGCAATCATTTATAATAAGGTAAATATCACAAATCGGAAAACAGTGTTCGATCTGCCGAACAATTACTCTAAATTTATCAATATATCTCATGCAGCATCTCAATGACATGGCAATTTTTGTGGAAATTGTACGCAGTAAAAGCTTGTCAAAGGCAGGCGTTCATCTTTCCATGCCAAAATCCATACTTTCTGAGCGTATCAAGCGACTGGAAAAGTCGCTTGGCGTGCAACTGCTAAACCGCACTACACGCAAGATTGAGCTGACCGAAGCAGGCGATCTGTATTTTGACAAAGCCCAAAAAATCATCGATGATGCATTGGCAACCCATGAGCTGATTAGCGACTTTGGGCAAGGGGTGCATGGCGAAGTTGGGATTTCGTTGCCGGTGGATTTTGCTTATGAACTCATCGCTCCGATTGTGCCTAAGTTCTGTGAACGCTATCCTGATATCAGGCTATCTTTTGACCTAAATTCTCGTAAGGTGGATCTGGTGAGTGAGCCTTATGATGTGGTCATTCGGCTGTGGACGGCGGACAGTGATAGCTTGGTGAATCATCTTAGTTTTGATTTGGACGGTCGGCTATACGCTTCGCCAGATTATCTAAATGCACATGGCAATCCGCAAAACCCTGATGAGCTGTATCAACACAAGCTCATTTTCATCAAGGCGGGCTATAATCGGCAGTGGCGGCTGTTTGACAAACAAGGGGCAGAGACAATCATTCATGCGGAAGGTTCGCTGTTTTCAAACAGTTTGGGGTTTACGCTACGGCTTGGTTTACAGGGGCTTGGCGTGGTCGCCTTGCCACACATGGTGGTGGACAGTGCCGTCAAGGCAGGTGCTCTGGTCAGGGTGCTGCCTGATTGGGAGCTTATGCCCATTTGGGTCTATGTCCTAACCACGACCCGACTGCTCCCTACCAAAGTGCAGGCGTGGATTGGGTTTTTGAAAAATGAACTTATCGACGCCAAAAAATAAGCCCACCACAGACATGATCTTGGCAGACTTATTTTTATCTAATGAACGTGATGGGTGACTGGTGATTAGCTGCAATTTGCCAGATAAGCCTTGGTCGCCATCGAGCCGTTGTCTCGATTGAGTTTTTGGCAGATGTCGGCACTCACTTTAACGAGCTTATCAATGTCAATGCCTGTCGATAGACCAAGCCCTGTCATTAGATAATGCACATCTTCGGTGGCGACATTGCCCGATGCGCCTTTGGCATAAGGACAGCCGCCAAGACTGCCCACGCTGGCATCGAAGATTCTTACGCCCATATTTAGGCTCTCATGGATGTTCGCGATCGCCATGCCGTAGGTGTTGTGATAATGCCCTGCGATGACGCTGATGTCCAGCTCATCCATGCAGGCTTGTAGCATGGCTTTGATGCGATTAGGCGTGGCGGTGCCGATCGTCTCGCCCAGCGAGATCTCATAACAGCCCATGTCGTACAGGCGACGTGCGACTTTGGCGACGATTTTTGGGTCTGTTGCGCCTTCATAAGGACAATCGACCACGCACGACACATAGCCGCGGACCTTGATGTCATGCTCTTTGGCAAGCGCTAAGATGTCTGCAAATCTGTCTATGCTTTCATCGATGCTACAGTTGATGTTCTTTTGGGTGAAGGTCTCGCTTGCACCTGTGAACACGGCCACTTCTTTACAGCCAACTGCCAGGGCATCTTCAAAACCGCGCAGATTCGGCGTCAGTAGAGAAAAGCTCACGTCCGTATCGGTGGGCAACCTTCCAAAAATCTCCGTACTGCCCGCCATCTGCGGCACCCATTTTGGCGAGACGCATGAGCCAGCTTCGATGAATTTTAGATTGGCATCTGCCAGCCCTTGAATGAGGGTAAGCTTATCGTCCACGCTAAGCGGTGTTTTTTCGTTTTGTAAGCCGTCTCTTGCGCCCACTTCTACGATTTTGATGTCAGGTTTCATTTTTATCCTTAAAAATAGGGTTAAAGTGCATCCATCAGGGGATGGCAGATGGGTGGTCTGGCTCGTTATCTGCCAAACACCCCTGCTAAATTACCATCCTGTCATTATTGGTCATTTGGGGTGAAAGCAACGAGCTCATCACCGGCTTTGACCTGATCGCCTGCTTGATAATACACTTCTGACACCATGCCGTCTTCTGGGGCCTTGATGGTGTAGACGATTTTCATGGCTTCCATGGTCAGTAGGATCTCATCTTTTGTGACGCTTTGACCTGAGGAGACACGCACATCCACGATCACGCCTGGCATTGGTGCGGTCAGACCGCCGCTGTCGCCATCATCATCCGTGCCGTAGTCAGCCTTAGGATGGGTGAATTTGATGGCGTTGGCGCCGAAGCGATCATCAAATACCGTCACTCCGTCCGCACTTTGGCTAAATGCCACGCTTTGGCATTTACCATCGATCGTCATGTCAGCGGTGTGATCATCGGTTAGGCTGCCTGTCAGGGTAAAGCTTTTATCGCCCACATTCGCTGTCCATACGTCCTTGTCATGGCTAAATGTCACCACGTACGTCTCGTCTTGGTGGACGATTTTGACGGTTTGGATGGTTGGGGTATTTAGTCGCCATAATGAGGACTTTTGCCAAATGCTGCCCTTGCCAAGTCCGCTTAGTAGCTTAATGAATGCTGTCTTGGCGATCAATTCATCATCTACTTGGATGGTCGGACGAAGCAAGAAATCTTCTTCGCGAGCGATCAGGTTGGTGTCTAGTTTGACATCCTTAAAGCTGTCGATTCTTAAGATACGCTCCAAGAATGCGATGTTATTGCCCAGCCCATCAATGTGCGTCTGTGATAGCGCGTGACGAAGTTTGCCGATGGCCTCGTCGCGGTTCTTGCCCCAGACGATGAGTTTGGCGATCATCGGATCATAGAAAGTGGTAATCTCGTCACCTGCCACGATGCCGCTGTCGATGCGCACGCTGTCGGTCACGTTAGGATATGACAGATAGGTAATCTTACCCGTCGCTGGCAGATAGCCTTGTTCTGGAATCTCAGCATAGATACGCGCTTCTAGGGCGTGACCTGTCGAGGTGAGTTCGTCTTGAGATTTTGGTAGGGGTTCGCCATACGCCACGCGAAGCTGCCACTCCACCAAGTCCACACCTGTAATCATCTCTGTCACAGGATGCTCGACTTGCAGGCGGGTGTTCATCTCCATGAAGTACGCCGTACCGTCTTGTTCTACGATGAACTCGACCGTACCTGCGCCGACATAGCCGACCGCACGACCTGCGTTAATGGCGGCAGTACGCATCTGAGCTAACTTCTCGTCGCTGATGTTCAGTGCCGGAGCTTCTTCGATGACTTTTTGGTGGCGGCGCTGTACAGAACAGTCGCGTTCAAATAAGTGCACCACATTGCCAAAGCTGTCACCAAAAATCTGTACTTCCACATGGCGAGGATTCACGATGTATCGCTCAATCAAGACATCATCGTTGCCGAAGCTAGACAGTGCTTCACGCTTACAAGACGATAGGCTCTCTAGGAAATCCTCTGCACGCTCAACCAAGCTCATGCCCTTGCCGCCGCCGCCAGCGCTTGCCTTGATCAGCACAGGATAGCCGATGCGATCTGCTTGTTCTTTTAGGAAGTTCGGATCTTGATTCTCACCGTGATAGCCAGGGGTTAGCGGTACGTTCGCCTTTTCCATGAGGGCTTTTGAGGTGGCTTTTAGACCCATCGCAAGAATCGCTTCGACAGGTGGGCCGATAAAGACGATGCTGTTGTCAGCGCAAGCTTTGGCAAATTGGTCATTTTCGGACAAGAAGCCATAACCAGGGTGAATTGCTTCGGCGCCTGTCGCCTTGGCAACTTCGATGATCTTATCCATGAGCAGATAGCTTTTTGAGACTTGCGATTCACCGATGTGCACCGCTTCATCCGCTTGTTTGACGTGCTGGGCGTTCTTATCAGCGTCTGAATATACCGCCACGGTGGTGATGCCAAGATTTTTACAAGTTTTGATCACACGACAGGCGATCTCGCCGCGGTTAGCAATTAGAATTTTTCTAAACATTTCAATCGTCCTTTTAAAATTATTAAATTTATCAGTCAAGTACAGCTACTTAATCAAGTGCGGCGTTTGCTTGTTTAAGAATGCATCCAGACCTGATTTGGCTTCGTCGCCCGTGCGCACGGTGGCGATGTGGTTCGCGGTGCTGTTAAGTAGGCTGTCATCGATGCTGGCGTGATCCACCATGGTGATCAGTTCTTTGCTGGCGGTTTGGGCGTTGGGCGCGCCTTTTTTGATTTCGCTGATAATCTGGCTGACGATCTCATCAAGTCCGTCATCATCTTCGGCAACTTCATGCACAAGCCCAATCTGCTGAGCCTTGTCGGCATTGATCCGCTCAGCGGTCAAGAAGTAGCGGCTGGCTTGTCTTGCGCCGATCGCACGCACCACATAGGGGCTGATGGTGCTGGGCGCAAGCCCTAGGCGCACCTCTGATGTGGCGAATTTGGCATTTTGGCTTGCCACCGCGATGTCACAGGCGCTGACCAGACCCATGCCACCGCCGAGCGCAGCACCATGCACGCGAGCGATGGTAGGCTGGCGTACGGTGGCGATGCGTTCTAACATCTTGGCAAGCTTTAGGGCGTCGGCTGAGTTGGTGTTAAAGTCTGCCTGTCCCATCTCTTTCATCCATGACAGATCAGCACCCGCCGAGAAGCTTTTACCACGACCGCCAAGTACGATGACGCGTACGTCCGTCTCTTTATCCAACGCATCAAAGCAAGCATGAAGTTCGCTGATGACATCGGCGTTAAAGGCGTTGTGCACGTCAGGGCGGTTTAGCCAGACATGGGCGATTTGGTTGTCAATGATGCATTCTATCGTGGTATAACTGTTCATCTTATTTCCTTATAAAATTCAAACGGTTGATCTGTCATGCTAATTACAAAACTTGCCAATTACATGCGGAACACGCCAAAGCTCATCTCATCAATCGGTGCGTTCATGGCAATGGCAAGGCTAAGCCCCAATACATGACGGCTCTGAGCTGGGTCAATCACGCCATCGTCCCATAGACGGGCAGAAGCATAATAAGGGTGGCCTTGATGTTCGTACTGTTCGCGGATTGGGTTTTTGAAGGTGTTCTCTTCTTCGGCTGACCATGTACCACCCGCACCTTCGATCTGTTCGCGCTTGATGGTGGATAGCACGCTCGCCGCCTGCTCGCCGCCCATGACCGAGATGCGAGAGTTTGGCCATGTCCACATAAAGCGTGGCGAATACGCGCGACCACACATGCCGTAGTTACCAGCGCCGAATGAACCGCCGATGACCAGCGTAATCTTCGGCACGTTCGCGGTGGCGACCGCCATGACAAGCTTGGCCCCGTGCTTGGCGATGCCTTCGTTTTCGTATTTTTGACCGACCATAAAGCCTGTGATGTTCTGTAAGAACAGCAGTGGAATCTTGCGCTGACAGCACAGCTCGATGAAATGCGCGCCTTTTTGGGCGGATTCTGAGAATAGAATACCGTTGTTGGCGATGATGCCGACTTTTTGACCGTAGATCTCCGCAAAGCCAGTCACCAATGTCGTGCCAAAGCGTGCCTTAAATTCACCAAATCGTGAACCGTCAGTTAAGCGCATGATGACTTCACGGATGTCAAAAGGTGTCTTGGCATCGGCAGGAACGACGCCGTATAGCTCATCGCTGTCAAATAGCGGCTCATCGAATTCTTTGGGCAATGATTGCTTAGGATAGTTTAGGTTGGCGACGATGTTGCGCGCGATCAGTAGCGCGTGTTCATCGTTCTCTGCCAGATGGTCAGCCACGCCCGATAGACGAGTATGCACATCACCACCGCCAAGGTCTTCACTTGACACCACTTCACCCGTGGCAGCCTTCACCAGCGGTGGACCACCCAAGAAAATCGCGCCTTGATTACGAACGATGATCGTCTCATCACTCATCGCAGGCACATACGCACCGCCTGCGGTACAGCTGCCCATGACGACAGCGATCTGAGGGATGCCAAGCTTAGACATCTGAGCTTGGTTATAGAAGATTCGCCCGAAGTGCTCTTTGTCAGGGAAAACTTGATCCTGCAATGGCAAGAACGCACCGCCAGAGTCCACCAGATAGATACAAGGCAGACGGTTTTCTTTGGCGATCTCTTGAGCTCTTAGGTGTTTTTTTACGGTCAAAGGATAATAGGTGCCGCCTTTAACGGTGGCATCGTTGGCAACGATCATGCACATGACGCCATTCACCAGACCAATGCCTGCCACGACACCAGCACAAGGCACGTCATCTTCGTAGACGTTAAGCCCTGCAAGCTGTCCAACTTCCAAGAATGCCGATCCAGTATCGACCAAGGCATTGATACGCTCACGCGCTAATAACTTGCCACGTGCTGTGTGCTTTTCACGAGCTTTTTGGCTACCGCCTAGCGCAAGTCTGGCGGATAGGCTTTGCAAATCCTGCACCAATGGCAGCATGGCGGATTGGTTGGTCTTATAGGTGTCACTGCGGACGTTGATTTTGGAATTTAGTACGTTTAGGTTGGCAGTCATGGTGCATCCTTTTTTCTTTATCCTTGAAAATAATATTAGCTCATCACTTAGCTTAGGTTTTTGGATAAGGGCGTGAAACTCAGCACCCTTATCCTTGTGGTGGCTACCGATGATGATTATTTGGTCTCGCTAAACAGCTCACGACCGATTAGCATGCGGCGAATTTCTGAAGTGCCTGCGCCGATCTCGTACAGTTTGGCATCACGCCACAGACGTCCTGCTGGGAATTCATTAATGTAGCCGTTACCGCCCAGTGTTTGGATGGTTTCGCCTGCCAGCCAGGTGGCTTTTTCGGCGCTGTATAGGATTGCGCTGGCGCAGTCTTTACGCAGGCTGCGATCGTGGTTTGATTTGTCGCAGGCGGCACCTACGGCATAGACCAGTGATTTACATGCCAGCATGGTCGAGTACATGTCAGCGATTTTGCCCTGCATGAGCTGGAATTCGCCGATGGCTTCACCGAACTGAGTACGTTCGTGAACATATGGCATCACCAGATCCATACAAGCATCCATAATGCCTAGCGGACCGCCGCTTAGTACCGCACGCTCATAATCTAGACCGCTCATCAGTACCTTAACGCCATTGCCGACACCGCCTAGCACGTTCTCAGCTGGGATTTCTACATTATCAAAGAACATCGGATAGGTGTTCGAGCCGCGCATGCCTAGCTTGTCCAAGTGCGTGCCGTGGCTAAATCCTTTCATGCCTTTTTCTGCCAAGAATGCAGTGATGCCTTTGGCGCCTGCATTTGGGTCGGTTTTGGCATAGACGACCATAACATCAGCGTCGCCACCGTTGGTGATCCACATTTTTGAGCCATTTAGGATGAAGCGGTCGCCTTTTTGTTCGGCTTTTAGCTTCATGCTCACCACGTCCGAGCCTGCGTTTGGTTCACTCATGGCAAGCGCGCCCACATAATCACCGCTGATTAATTTTGGTAAAAAACGCGCCTTTTGTTCTTCGTTGCCGTTTAGGTTGATTTGGTTGACGCATAGGTTAGAGTGCGCGCCATAGGACAGACCGATAGAAGCCGATGCACGTGAAATCTCTTGCATCACTAGGATATGAGCCAGATAGCCCAAGTTCGCACCGCCGTATTCTTCAGAGACGGTCATGCCCAACAGACCCATGTCGCCGAATTTTTTCCACAGCTGGGCGGGGAAGTGGTTTTCTTTATCGGCGGCTTCAGCAAGTGGCGCAACTTCTTTTTGGCAGAACTTGCGTACCTCATCTTGAACTGCAAGCAGTGTCTCATCGATGCCAAAGGTTAGGTTAGATAGAGTGATTGGGTTCATGGTTTCGTCCTTGTAGTCCTTGGAAAATGCCAAAACTGGCGGGGGTTTATGTTACAATGTGCCTCGCATTACAATCGGCAAATTTCACATTTTTAACGGTCAGGTTATCTTCAATAACGCCACTCAACCTAAAAAATTATCCTAAAAATTTGCCTTTTACATACTGTACCACACTATTTTTTCAAAAAAAAGTGAATTTTATTAAAAAAATGATTTGCAATTCATTTTTAAATGAGAGACAATAAAATCATGAATTACAAAAGATCCGCATTAATGCAAGAGCGCCTACGTCAAAATCGCGAAGCGATCTTACAGGCAGCCAAGCAGCTCATTAGCCAAGGAGGCATTAAGGACGCCCAAATCCAAGCGATGGCGGATTTGGCAGGCGTGTCCAATGGTCTGGTGTATCGTTATTTCGATAATAAAAACCACATCATCATCGAAGTGCTGTCCGAGGCGATCATGCATGAGATCGATATTCTAAAGCAGATTGCCGGTCAAGAAGGGCTAGCGCAAGACAAATTACACAAGGCGGTGAGAGTCTTTGTAAAGCGGGCACTAAACAGCCCAAAACTTGCCTATTCACTCATGCTAGAACCTGCAGATGCAGCGGTGGAGGAGGCGCGATTTAAAAGCAAACAAATCGTCAAAGAGGCGATCGAGCACATCCTAAAGGAAGGTCAAGCGCAGGCGGTGTTTGAATTTGAGGATGTGGGCGTAACTGCGCAGTGTATCGTTGGAGCGATGACGTTTGCTGTCATTGAACCTTTAAGCCTAAATCCGCAAGCGATGAACAAGGAAGTATTTAGCACGCAAGTGGCAGACTTTTGTCTCAAAGCGGTCAATCAAGGAAAGTAGGGCGCTGTGGTAAGGTGGTTTGGCGTATCTTAACTTGAAAAAAGTGACATGGGTGTTGCTTGCCCTGTTCATCAGGCGGATAAATCATGATCTAAGGAGAGTGTCATGTACCAAAAACTAAGCTACCTATCAGGCACGAGCGATAACCGCTCATTGGTCTTACCATCGGTGAGATGTTTGATCGTGCATGCCTGCAGTACGCTGATAAGGAAGCCATCGTCAGCGTTCATCAAAACATACGCCTAACCTATAAGGATCTGGCTGATAAGGTCAATGCCTTTGCGGCGAGCTTGATTGAGCTTGGGTTCGACACGGGCGACCGCTTAGGGGTTTGGGCATTAAACAGTGTCGAATGGCTCATCACGCAGTACGCCTGCTTCAAGATTGGCGTGATTTTGGTCAATCTAAACCCTGCCTATAAAGCCAAAGAGCTAGAATACGTTCTTAATAAAGTTGAGTGTCGTGGCATTCTGATCGCTGATGCCTTCAAGACATCAGACTATCACGCGATGCTGGCCAGTATTGCACCTGAGCTTGAGAGCAACCGCAGTAAGCATCTGGTGTCTCATAATCTGCCGCACCTAAAAGTCGTCATCAAGGCAAGTGATGTCGAGCACGATGGTGTGTATCGCTTTAATGACCTGCTAAACCCACCGACATTGGCGCAGCGCCAGCACATCGAGTACGTCGCCGAAAAGCTACAATTCGACGACGTGGCGAACATTCAGTTCACCTCGGGCACGACAGGCAACCCAAAAGGCACGATGCTAACTCACCATAATATCCTTAATAACGGTTATTTTGTTGGTGAAGGCATTAAGCTGACCGAGCATGACCGCATCTGTGTGTCCGTGCCGCTGTTCCACTGCTTTGGCATGGTGATGGGTAACTTGGCGGCGATGACACATGGTGCGACCGTAGTGTATCCGTCTTTTGCTTATAATCCGACCGAGACGCTACAAGCGGTGCACGATGAACGCTGTACTGCGCTGTATGGCGTACCATCGATGTTTATCACCATGCTAGAAGATAAGCGATTTGAAGAATTTGACTTATCAAGTCTGCGCACAGGCATCATGGCAGGCTCGCCATGTCCGCGCGAGATCATGCAGCGTGTTATTGAGCGCATGCACATGAGCGAGATCACCATCTGCTATGGCATGACCGAGACATCACCAGTATCAATGCAAAGCCATGTCGATGACCCAATTGATAAGCGCGTGAGCACGGTTGGACAGATCCATCCGCACCTAGAGGTTAAGATCGTCGATGAGAATGGCAACATTACGCCTGTCGGTGTCGCGGGCGAGCTGTACACGCGAGGTTATTCGGTGATGGCGGGCTACTGGGGCGAGCCAGATAAGACCAAGGAAGTCGTGGACAAGCACGGCTGGATGCGCACAGGCGACATCGCTGAGATGGATGAAGATGGCTTCGTGAAGATCAAAGGGCGCATCAAAGACGTCGTGATCCGCGGTGGTGAGAACCTGTTCCCTAAAGAGATCGAAGATCTGCTATTTAAGCATCCTGCCGTCTCTAGCGTACAAGTCATCGGTCTGCCTGACAAGCGCTATGGCGAAGAGCTGTGCGCGTGTATCATCCTAAATGACGGTATGGACGGTAACGAAGACGAGATTAGAGACTTCTGCCGATCGCAGGTATCGCATCACAAGGTGCCACGCTATGTCGCCTTCGTGAAGGAATTTCCGATGACCGCATCGGGCAAGCCGCAGAAGTTTAAGTTAAAAGAGCTGATGCGTGTTGAGTTCAACCTAACGGGCAATATTTTTGAATAAACATTAGCCTATGTAAAGTACAAAAAAGCAAGTTTTCGGACTTGCTTTTTTAGTGTCTTTTACACAGAATGTTGGGAATCTTGCCCAGATAGACGTGCTCAGCGATGCGCCCTTGTTGCTCGATGTTATAATCCCAAAAGCTCTTGTATTGATCGAAGGTGTATCTGTAGGGGTTGTATTTTTTTAGGCTAAGGTAGTACAGGGTCTGTAGCCATGCACCCTTTAGCAGAACATTGATGCCGTGCTGATACTGCAGAACGTGCGTCATCTCATGAATAAAAATCTGCTGATACAGCCTGCCATGCGCGCTAAAATCATCACGATAATGCCGACCACCCACAAAAATCCAACCATTAGGCGCAATAAACACATCGTCAGACTGCCAAGGAATGTAAGGATAATTCACCACGCGCACCCTGTTATAATCCATGAGCTCGCCAAATACACCGCGTGCCAACGCCACCTCGCCATCTGTCAGGTGGCGAATGGGTGGTTTGATTTTTTGGTATTTTTTGATGAACCATGGCAGTTTTAGCCATGGCAATGCCCAGTTGATCATGTTATACCGACATCATGCCCATGCCTGACAGATCTCTGGCCAATGTCGCTGCGCGGTTGTCGGTCATCCCGCCCACAAAGTCAAGCACCTTCATGTATGCCTGATAAGGTGTGTCATGAGGATCAATCGGTGTGTCGATGAGCTGTAGGCATAGCGCGTCTTTGTTGGATAATGATTGATGGGTGACTTTGGCGTGCACTGCAGGCACCAACAAATCTAAGATCAACCCAATGCAGCCAAAGCTCG
Source organism: Moraxella ovis (assembly GCF_900453105.1). NCBI lineage: Bacteria > Pseudomonadati > Pseudomonadota > Gammaproteobacteria > Moraxellales > Moraxellaceae > Moraxella > Moraxella ovis. The sequence goes on along the minus strand of NZ_UGPW01000001.1, from coordinate 2,232,745 downwards.
CCACTTCGGTCGCAAGCTTACTATGATGGTTAAAAATCTTACGCCGTGCTAGGTCTTTGGCGTTTTCTAGGGTTTCTTGTAGGTTGTCATCACAGACAGCGAGCAGGTCTTTGGCGGCGAATTCACCTGCCACGAGTGTACTTTGATGGCGGATAAAGGTATCTGACACCACCTCAATCGCCTGACCGATCGCCATGCCACGCAAGGCAGCGCAGCGCTCTTTTTGGTTGGTGATGCGCCAAGTTTTCTCGACAGGGATGAGGGTGTGCAGCACGGTCTCAAATTCATTGATATCTAATAAATCCAGCTCAACCGCATCTTCCAAGTCCAGCAGGGCATAACAGATGTCATCCGCCGCCTCCATCAGGTATGACAAGGGGTGACGCGCCCAGTGGTTATCGCCGAGCTTGGCAAGCCCCAGATCTTCGGCGACTGTCTGCATGAGTGGCAGTTCGGTCTGATAGATGTTGAATTTACCTCGGGTGCGTGCGGTGGGATGGCTGGACGTCCAAGGGTATTTTAATAGTGTGCCTAGGCTGGCTGAGGTGAGGCGCATGCCGCCGCGTTCAGCATACATCTCAAGCGTGGCAAGCAGCCTTAGGCTGTGAGCATTGCCTTCATAAGTGCAGATGTCATCATGCTCAGGGTTGCTAAGATTCGCCAAAAAATGCGAGTGATTCGGATTGCGAAACCACGCCCGCAGCGCATCTTCGCCCGTATGTCCAAAGGGCGGATTGCCCATGTCGTGCGCCAAACACGCCACTTGAACCACCGTGCCGATGTCGCTTGGGGTGAACGGATCGGGCAGAAGACCGCCTTGTTCGAGCTGTACCCCGACACGATTACCAAGGCTTCGCCCGACACTCGCCACCTCGACGCTGTGAGTTAGGCGGTTGTGGGTGTGGTCGTGCTTGGCAAAGGGGTGAACCTGAGTCTTGCGACCCAATCTGCGAAAGGCGCCCGAGAAGACCACACGGTCAGAATCCACGTGAAAGGGCGTGCGCAGAACACCGATGCCATCTTGACTGGCCATCTTTGGACTGACGACGCCACGTTCAACCTTAAATCGATTGGTGGAGAGTAATTGTGACCAGCTCATGAATTTTCCTTTTATTGGTGGGTGTTTGCTCGAATGGTGCTATTCCTTCACCGCAAGCGTCACCGTATAAGTTTTGCCTTGTTTGATTTTGTCGGCATTGCCAAACACTTCATTAAATGAGCGTTTCATAAAATCACGCAGTCCGTTAATGGTAACCACATAAAACCGTCCGCCCGCTTCCATGCGTTCATAAGCGTCTAGCAGATACAGATAATGCTGTTCTTTACTTGCCTTGGCAGGTAGGTTACTCATGACAAGGCTGAATTTTTTGTCTTTATCCACGTGATAAAAGCCGTTGGAGAGTTGAACGTGGGTATTAGTCAGCCCGTTTTTTTGGCAATTTAAGCGGGCGTATTCTACCGCGACGAAGTCCTTGTCGATCAGGATGTGCTGACCATTGGGGCATTCGCGAGCCGCCGTCATGCCCAGCACGCCATAGCCACAGCCTAGGTCTATGGAATTATCATGAGCCTTAAAATCAATATAATCAAGGAGCATGAGGCTGCCGTCATCAAGACGTTCTGGGCTAAAAATCCCCCAAGTGGTGTGAAAGGTAAAGGGCTTGCCAAGCACGTCTTGGGTAAATGTGATGTCTTGTCGCCATTGTTTGGCTTTATTTTGAAGGTCGGCTAGGGTGGTGGTCATGATGTTTTTCCAAAAAAGTTTTGATTATTGTAACAAAAAGCCATACGCCATAAAACCTATTTATTTTACTTTAGAAAATAAGCGCTATATGATAGAATTTTCATAAATATTTACTCGGTTTTGTTATGTATTTTATTGACGAAATTCTCAAGCGCGCTATAATGCGTACCTGCGTACCTGCGTACCTGCGTACCTGCGTACCTGCGTACCTGCGTACCTGCGTACCTGCGTACCTGCGTACCTGCGTACCTGCGTACCTGCTAGCCTAACTTCCGCCCGATATTCCACTTCTTTTTCTTATTCTAAATCCTATCATCCACTAGCTTGCAAGGGGCAATCCCATGCAGGTTAAATCTCGTCAGCGTGTTGCCGACCACGGCGAAGTATTTACCGCTGAGCGTGAAGTTAAGGCAATGCTGGATTTGGTCAAAGCCCAATCCGAACAAATCGCCAGCACCTTTTTGGAGCCTGCGTGTGGCACGGGCAATTTTTTGGCGGAAATTTTAAGCCGAAAACTGACAACCTCCCTAAAATTATCCCAAATCAACAAAAGCCAAAAATCCCCCAAATATTCCCAATTTCATTACGAAAAGCACGCCATTCATGCCATATCCAGCATTTATGGCATTGAGCTATTATCGGATAATTGCACCGAATGCCGTAGCCGATTATTGGGTTTATTTCTAGACCATTATCAAAGCCATTTTAAAAAAATTAACTCTGCTGTTATTCAAACGGCAGAGTTTTTGTTGTCAAAAAATATTGTCAATGGCAATGCCCTAACCTTAAAAGATTTAAATGATAATCCGATTCTATTTAGCGAATGGAAGTTCATCAGCGACACGATCATTCAAAGGCGTGATTATATTTATGAGCATTTGGTAGAAAAAACCAATAATCAATTAACCGACAATCAAGGATTTATTCCCAAAAATATCCAAGATTATCCGCCCATTCATTATCTAAAATTAAGCGAGCAATAAAATGGACAATTTAAACTTGCAAATAAACAGTAACATCACAAAAGACCTAGACGTTCTTAATCAAGGTCAATTATCGCTATTTGAGCAAGCCTACAATCCTGATGTTTTGGATTGTTTATCCAGTCTATCCAATGATGAGGTATTTACATCGCCAAAACTAGCCAACCAAATGCTGGATTTATTGCCAAGCGACATTTGGCAAAATCCCAATGCCAGATTTTTAGACCCTGTGTGCAAATCGGGCGTGTTCCTGCGAGAGATTGTCAAACGCTTGGATAAAGGTTTGGCAAGTCAAATACCCGATAAACAAACCCGCATTAACCACATTCTAAAACATCAAGTTTTTGGTATTGCTATTACCCAACTTACCGCCCTATTATCCCGCCGTAGTGTGTATTGTGCCAAAGTTGCCAATTCGCCATTTTCTATCTGTGATGAATTTGATAATGAAAGTGGCAATATTATTTTTGGCAATGTCAATCATCAATTTGACAATGGCAAATGCACAGAATGTGGAGCAAGCCAAGAAGTTTTTGGTAATCGACAAGGCTTAGAAAACCACGCTTATGCGTTTATTCATAGCGATAAAGACAATGAATTTAAAGAGATTTTAAAAATGAAATTTGATGTGATTATTGGCAATCCGCCTTATCAATTAAATATTGGTAATGATGGCGGTAATAGTTCTAAGGCAAAAGCAATTTATCATCTTTTTATAGAGCAGGCAATAAAATTAAATCCTAAATATTTGGTTATGATTACACCAAGCAGATGGATGACACGAAGTGTGGAAGGTATTCCGCCAGAATGGATTGATGGTATATTAAATTCTACAAAATTTAAAGTGATACATGATTTTGAAAGCTCAAAAGAGTGTTTTCCAAATTTGGCACAGCCTATTGAAGGTGGTGTAAACTATTTTTTATGGGACGGTAATTATAATGGTAAATGTGAATACAATTATCACACAACAAGCGGAAATGTTTTGAGCAGATTTGATTTATTAGATGCCAATAAAATAGGTGTTGTTATTAGAGACCCTAATTCTTTTAAAATTATTGATAAAATTAAAAAAATTCATAAAGATTATTTTTTGGAAGAAGAAAATAACTTTTCATCATTAGTTAGCCCAAAAGACTTTTTTACCAATAAAGAGTTTTTAACTTCAAAGTGGAAAGGATTTAAAAAATCGCCAACAGATGATTTTAATATCAAATATTATCTAAATAAAAATGTCTCATCGGTTGGATTTGGCTGGGTAAGTCAAACACAAATTCCAAAGAATTTGGCAAGCAAAGATTTACATAAAGTTTATATTCCAGCCGCCAATGGTTCTAATAATCTAATTTTGGGAAAACCTTTTTATGGAGAACCTAATAGTGTATGTTCGCAAACTTATCTTGTTATTGGTTATGACCCTAAAAAGCATTTTTTAACAAAAGAGCAATGCGAAAATATCATTTCTTATATTCAAACCAAATTTTTTAGATATTTAGTAAGCATTAAGAAAAAAACCCAAAATGGTGCAAGGGGCGTTTATCAATTCGTGCCTTTGCAAAATTTTTATGAGAGTTGGTCTGATGAAAAACTGTATTTGAAATATGGGTTGTCAAAAGATGAAATTAATTTAATTGAAAATACAATAAGTTCAATGGATAACGATACAGGCGAAAAACCTAAAAAATCTCGTGGTAAAAAGACCACGCAATCAGAGTTGGATTTGGAGAGTGATGATGAGTAATGCGATTAGAATTGAAAGTGTTGCAGATTTTGTCAGTGCTTTATCAGAGTTAGGGGAATGTGATAGAGATAAATCACGATTTTTTCGTGGGCATTCTAACAAAGAATATTTGTTAGAGTCAAGCATTTATAGAAAAGACAAAAATACTGGAAAGCAAGAGCATATTCAAAACGAACATCGTATTGTCAAAGATGTTTTAACTGAATGTGCCGAATACTTTTCGCCACACGATACACTTTTTGATAAATTGGTAAAAATGCAACATTATGATTATCCAACACGATTATTAGATATTTCTTATAATGCGTTGGTTGGTTTATATTTTGCCATTTCCAATTCAAAAGATGAATTAAAAGACAAAAATGACGGAGAGGTGATTGTTTTTGATATTCCTAATGATGAAATAAAACATCACGATAGTGATACGGTTGCTATTTTATCAGCTTTAAGTTTAAGAGATGAAAGTTTTGATTTAGAGGAAATTATTTCCTTTTCTGACCAGCAAGCAAAAATTGCACAAACATTTTATATGGTAAAAGAGTTTAATTCAAAATCAACTTATCAAAATAATGAGTTTAATATTGAGATAAAAGATGAAATGTTAAGGCTTGGTTTTTCCAGTCCAAAAGATTTACTAAGTCATTTATCAAATAGAGAATACAATAAAAAATTTCTTGAAACATTTAATCAGCAAGAACAAATAATGAGATTATTAAATGATATTCGTAAAGATAAGTCTTACTTTATGCCAATTATTAACTCAAATGATTTAGAAAAAGTTATTTGTGTCAAGCCAAAATTAAACAATCCAAGAATTGCCAAGCAACACGGAGCGTTTTTAATTTTTGGCATTCAAAATAATAAAAGTAATCAAGCTGATGTTAATCCAAAGTGGGTTAGGGCAAAGTTTATTATTGATGCTGACAGTAAGAACAATATTCTAAGAGAGTTGGCATATTTTGGTATTAGACATCAAACCTTATTCCCAGAATTGGATAAACAATCCGCTCATATTATCAATCGCTACAAGGACAACTCAAAATGACCAACCCAACCTTTACCCAAATCCACACACCAAAAATCTATGTCTATTCCGACAGCCGTTATCCCAACGCCCTAAAAGTCGGCTATACCGCCCAAGAAACGGTAAGCCAGCGAATGAAACAGCATTATCCAACCGTTACGCCAAGCCAAAGTTGGAAACTAGAATTTGAGATTTTGGCGATTAAAGATGACGGCAGTTATTTTAAAGATTTTGCCGTGCATAAAATGCTAGAAACAATGGGTATTAACCGCATTGCAGGCGAATGGTTTGAATGTAATATTGATACTATCAAAAATGCCATTTTAAATATTAAGAAAGCCAAAACTTTTGAACGGCAACGCACACAAGATTTTAAAATGCGTCCAGAGCAATTGGACGCTGTGAATAAAACCGCTTATTATTTTAATTCTATTAAACAAGATAAAAATAACAACCGCACACCGCATTTTTTGTGGAATGCCAAAATGCGATTTGGTAAAACTTTTGCCACTTATCAGCTTGCCAAAAAGATGAATTGGCAACGTATTTTGATTTTGACCTTTAAGCCTGCGGTAAAAATGGCGTGGCAAGATGATTTGACAAGCCACATTGATTTTAATGGTTGGCAATTTATCAGCCGTGATAGTGATTTGACGATTGATGATTATGATAAAAATCGCCCAATGGTGTATTTTGGTTCATTTCAAGATGTGCTGGGTAGGGATAAATATGGCAACATTAAGGCGAAAAATGAATGGATACATAGCATCAATTGGGATTGTGTGGTATTTGATGAATACCATTTTGGGGCGTGGCGTGATAACGCCAAATCGCTTTTTGCCAAAGATGATGAATTGGCAAAAATGCAAAATGAATATCAAGAAATGGAAATTGGGGTAGAAAGTTTTGATGAAAATGAATTGCCCATTACCACAGAGCATTATTTGTATTTATCAGGTACGCCATTTCGAGCGATTGCCAGTGGTGAATTTATAGAGGAGCAGATTTTTAATTGGACTTATGGCGATGAACAAAAAGCCAAATTAGAATGGGATAAGACAAAAGGCGATAATCCTTATTTGTCATTGCCACAAATGATGTTATTAACTTATCAATTGCCAGAAAATATTCGCCATATTGCCACACAAGGCGAATTTAATGAATTTGATTTGGGCGAATTTTTTAAAGCAGATGGCAATGGTGAAACGGCTAAATTTAAACACGAAAATTATGTGCAAAAATGGCTGGATTTAATTCGTGATAATCTTGATGAGATGATTGTTAGCAATTTAAAACAAGGCAATGCCAAACCGCCAATGCCATTTAGCGATGTGAATTTGTTAAACAGTTTATTACATACGCTTTGGTTTTTGCCTAGCGTGGCAAGTTGTTATGCAATGGCAAATTTATTAAAAGCCCCTAATAATAAATTTTACCACGATTATGATATTATCGTATCGGCAGGCAATAGTGCAGGAATGGGCGATAGGGCGTTAATTCCTGTGAATAATGCGATTGGCAATAATCCACTTGCGACAAAATCCATTACGCTGTCGTGTGGCAAGCTGATGACGGGCGTCTCCGTGCCTGCGTGGACGGGGATTTTTATGCTAAGAAATTGTGCCAGCCCTGAGACTTATTTTCAGGCGGGATTTCGGGTGCAGACTCCGTGGACGGTGCGTGGTGATGATGGGATAAATATTATTAAAAATCAATGCTATATCTTTGATTTTGCTCCCAATCGTGCCTTACGCCAAATCGCTGATTATGCCCATAAACTAAACCCAGCCGAGGGCAACCCTGAGAGTAAAGTATCTGAATTTATCGCCTTTTTGCCTGTGCTTGCCTATGACGGCAGTGCAATGCAACAAGTGGACGCAAAACTACTCCTTGATATGGCGATGAGTGGCACAACGGCAACGCTACTGGCTCGCCGTTGGCAGTCGGCACTTTTGGTCAATGTTGATGATTTTACCTTGCAAAATCTGATGAAAAATCAAGATGCCATGGACGCTTTGATGAAAATTGAAGAGTTTAGAAGCCTTAATGATGATATTGAAGTGGTCATTAATCGTTCAGAAAAAGTCAAAGGCTTGAAGAAAAAAGCAGGCGAAGAAGAGCTGACCAAAGAAGAAAAGAAAACACTGACGGACGAAGAGAAAAAAGAAAAATCCTTGCGCAAGCAAATCCAAGAAAAACTCATCAAGTTTGCCACTCGCATTCCGATTTTTATGTATTTAAGCGATTACCGTGAGCATAATTTGCAAGATGTCATTCAAGAGCTTGAGCCTGAGCTGTTTACTAAGGTTACGGGCTTATCACAGGTTGATTTTTCGCTATTGGTGTCTTTAAATGTCTTCGACGAAAGCGTGATGAATCAAGCCGTTTGGCATTTTAAACGCTATGAAGATGCCAGTCTTGAATACGCAGGGATTGACAGGCAAGATGAGTATGTGGGGCTTTATAACACAGTGGTACCGAGAAAATACCTTAGCCTCTAGGATGATGTTCAGCGTGGAGCGTCTGTAAGCGTGCCGTGGCAACGTGGGTATAAATCTGCGTGGTGGATAGGTCGCTATGCCCGAGCAAAAGCTGAACGCTACGCAAATCCGCCCCGTGGTTGAGCAGGTGCGTGGCAAAAGCATGGCGAAGCGTGTGCGGTGAGATGTCGGTTTTGATACCCGCCAGTAGAGCGTATTTTTTAATCATGTGCCAAAAATTATGCCGCGTCATGTAGCCGCCTTGTTCGGTGAGGAACACCGCTTGACAGTCGCTCTTGCCTGACAGCAGTTCACCGCGTCTGATGAGATAGTCTTGTAGGGCGTTTTGGGCGTATTCACCCAGTGGGATAAGGCGAGTCTTGTTGCCTTTGCCGGTGATCTGTAGCCAGCCGGCGTTGAGATTGACCTGCTCTAGCGATAGATTCACGAGCTCACTCACGCGCAGCCCGCAGGCGTACATGACTTCAAGCATCGCTTTGTCGCGCAGTCCGCACATGGCGGCGACGTTTGGCGTGTCTAGTAGGCGCGTGATGTCGGCTTCGGATAAGGTCTTGGGTAGAGGCTTGGTGACTTTTGGGTTCTTGATGTCTTGACAGGGGTTGTCAAGGCGCACTTCATTGCCAATCTGCCACAAGAAGAACTGGCGCAGGCTGGCGAGCATTCTAGAGATGGTGCGCGGATTTTTGCCTTGGGATTGGGCAGATTCTAGGCAGTGATACACGTCCGCTTTATCCCAAGTCGTCAAAGGCTTGTCGGTGGTCGCCATGCATAATCTTAGGTCTCTGATGTAGGCGTTACGCGTGCGCACCGACAGACCGCGTGCCAGCATCGCTGTGCGAAATTCGGTCAGATAGACGGGATCGCCCATCACATGGATGATGGTGGGCGTGCGAGGCTCTTTGGCGCGGACTTTGCTCATGTTAGGATTTTTTGATGACCAGATAGCGGTATTTGCCGTCTGCTAGGGTTTCTTGATTCTCTAGCGTATGCCCCAGATGCCGACAGAAATTCGGAATGTCGCGCGTCGTCGCAGGATCGGTGGCGATGATTTCGATGCGCTCGCCGCCTGCCGCCTTACGGATGGTCTTATGCAGCAGCATGATGGGCTCTGGGCAGATGAGTCCTGTGGTGTCTAATTGATGATCGCTCATGAGTTGGTTTCGCTTTTTTGTTTGTCTTCTAAAAAGTTTAAAAATTTCTTTAAATTCACTCGAAAAACATACGGCATGGTAAACCAAGCTACCATCGCCAAAAACACACTCATAAAGAAAGTCGTGGTTGCGCCATGTAGCACATAGACGCTAACAGCAAAAGCAACCAAGATAACGGCAGTTAGTAGAATCGTCGCCAAGATGCCGCCTTGCATGATGCGATAACGCTGCAAGAACATCGCATGAAACAGACTCAGCGGAATGCCAAGCCCGATCAGCACATAAGGCAGGTAGTGAAAGGCGTAATAGATGAGTGTGTTATCCTTAAAGCTTGCCATGCTAGCCAATGTGCCAAACACACCAAAGCAGATAATGGCTGCCATGCCTAGATAGATGCTAATGTTGGCAAGGCGGATGGCTTCTTTGGTGCGAGTGATGAGTGTGGCGGTATGAGTCATGAGTGTCTTGGGTAAATGTTGTCAAAATAAAGTTAGTCTTTGCCCTTGGTGGGATTGTCATGGTAGCTGCCGACATATTGGGCAAGCTCTGGCGCATAAAAATAGCCATCCAACAGAATGCAAGCCGCGATGTCATCGATCGGGTCACGCTCATTCTGCATCCAGCCGCGCTCCCACGCCAATGAACGTGCTTCAGCAGAGCTTAGGCGTTCATCATAAGTGAAGACCTTGGCAGGGTGTTTGCGTTCGCCAAGGCGATGCGATAGGCGGCGGGCGAATTTATGCGCGCGCTTCGAGAGCATCGAATCCGTGCCATCCATATTCAGCGGTAAGCCCACCAGTACTTCATCGATTTTCCAAGTCTCGATGATGCCAAGCAGGTTATCCCAGTCGGGCTGACCGTTGTTCATCGCTAGGATGTCAAAGGGGCGCGCATCTTTACTTAGGCTATTGCCCAGCGCCATCCCCATTTTTTTGACACCAAAATCCAGTGCAAGGATGAGTGTTGGCTTGTCAGTCATTAGGCGCGTCCTTGGGTGGCGACGAAGGCGGTGGGTTTGACACCGATTTTATCATAAGCTAAGGACAGCCGCTCATCAAACGGTGCGCGGAACAGTATCTGCAAATCAGCAGGGCAAATCAGCCAGTCTCCAGCTTCAAGCTCGTCTTCAAGCTGACCCTTACCCCAAGTACAAAAGCCCATACACATCAGATAATGCGCCATGCTGTCTTCTGACAGGCGCTCTAGGATGTCTTTGCTGGTCGTCAGACAGACATTCTCTCCGATGGCGAAGCTTGATTTGAAGTCGGGCAATCCTGTATGCAGCACAAAGCCTGCATCAGGGCGCATTGGCCCGCCATTGATGGCAGGCGTGTTCATGGCGATCTGTGAGCTTGGTAGATCCAGCTCGTGCAAGAGTCCACCTACCGAGATGGATAGGGGCTGATTGACAATAAAGCCCCACGCGCCATCGGCATTGTGACGGCAGACATAGATCAATGTATCTTCAAAGCGCTCATCATCCATCTGTGGGCTTGCCAACAAGAAATGATGCGCAAGGCTTTTTGGATTGGTTTTTTTATTCATCGTGTGTGTTATTTTTATCTAATTATTTAAGTTGGCATCAGCATTCGCGCCAATCTGGTCGGCATGGGCAATATCCGCCAGCAGACTCTTGACGTGGTTGCGCGTGGCTTCATTGATGTTCACTCCACCTGACATGCGCGCCAGTTCATCGATCTGGTGTTCGCCTGTGATGACGCTGATGTCGCTGGTGGTCTGTTCACCATGGTCTTTATAGACCAGAATGTGGCGGTGTGCAGCGGCAGCGACTTGGGCTTGGTGGGTGATGGCAAGTAGCTGCTGATGCTTGCCCAAGCTGCGAAGCAGTTCGCCCACGACCTGCGCTGTGCCGCCGCTGATGCCCACATCGACTTCATCGAATACCAGCGTTGGGCGGCTGCCTTTGCCATCACCTGCTGCCATTACCTGCATGACGAGCGCCATACGCGACAGCTCACCCCCTGAGGCGACCTTGTGTAATGGCTGTAGCGGCATGCCGACGTTGGCGCTGAACAAGAGTGTGATGTCGTATTTACCGTGTGCGTTATATTGGCTTTCGTCTTTGGCATTGAAGGCAAATTCGCAGCGTGCATTCGGCAGAGCAAGTGGTAGCAGTCTTGCCTCTAGGCGCTCACAGATGTCAGGCGCGATGGCGATGCGTGCGTTATCAAGCGCTTCTGCCGCTGACAGATATGCTTCATAGGCTTCATTGACCTTGGCGTCAAGCGTATCATTATCGGGCAGACCGCCTAGATGATCAAGTTCGGCTTGCCAGTTCGAGGCATCCGCGATCAGTTCATTGACAGGCGTGTGGTATTTATTAGACAGTTGGTGCGCTAAGTCCAGCAGTTTGTTCAGCTCATGCAGGCGTTCTTCGTCGGGTAGTGACTGTTCAGCATAGTCGGAGAGCTTGGCGGTGGCGTCCATGATTTGCTCTTGGGCGAGTGCCAGCAGCTGACTGCATTCGCTAAATACCTTGCTCTTATCCGCGCTGTGATCGCAGATACGCATCGCACGACCTAGCAGGCTTGCCACGCTAGGCTCGTCACTGTCATTATCCAAGAAATTCACCGCCGTCATCGCCTCGGTCATCAAGGCTTCAAGGTTTGACAGCTCGTCATATTCGCTTTCGATCTCGTCGAAATTCACTGACAACAGCGGTTCAATGTCAGCAAGCTTGGCAGACAGTAATGCCATACGATCGGCACGTTGTACAGATTGGCTTTTTGCGTCATCGGCTTGTTTTTTGATGGTTTGCCAGTTCTGATAGGCTGTTTTGGTGGCGGTCTTTAAGGTGGTGAGTTCGCCAATTTTGTCCAGCCAATCAATGACGAATTGCGGCTTTAATAATTCAAGCCCTGCGTGCTGAGAGTGGATATTGACGAGAATTTGCCCCAGTGATTTTAGCTCGCTGATGCTGGCGGGCACACCGTTGATCCACGACTTTGAACGCCCTTGGCTGCTAATCTTACGGCGGATCAGCAGGGTGTCTTCCTCTAATTCGCGCTCGTGCTCGGCGAACCATGCGGTGACTTCATCGTTATTGGTGATGTCAAATTCGCCAAAAACCGTCGCCTCATCACAGCCATGACGCACGATGCCACTGTCAGCACGTTCCCCAGCGCATAAGGATAATGCATCTAAAATCAATGACTTGCCCGCACCTGTCTCACCCGTGATGACGTTAAAACGCTCATCAAAGCTGATTTCTTTTTCCTGGACCAGGGCAAGATTATTTAGGCTTAGAGATACCAACATGGCGACATTTTTCCGTAAAAAGGCGGCGGTTTATGATAATCAATTTATGCCGATTTAGCAATTTATGAAATGTTAATTTTAATGCATGCGTGAGATGATGACGCATACCATCGTGGGCGGCATCGGTTATTTTTGTGTGCTTTGGGATTATAATGGGGATGATGCTTGCCATTCAAAAGTGCTGGCTAAAATTATCTGCCATTACCGGACGATGTTTTGACAATTTGGCATAAATTTGCCACAATATCAAAGATTTTACCTTCTTAATAAGCCCATTTTATGTCAAAAGCACCCAAAGCATTCGCCAAATCTACCGATAAATTCAAAAAAGACAAGTCGGGCAAGCCAAATTCATCAAAAGCCAAACCCAATCGCACGCCACATTTCTACGGCATTCATGCGGTGATGGCATTATTAAAGCACCGCCCACAGGATGCGTTGGCGTTATTTGTGCAGCTGCGCGAAGATGGTGCGACTAGCCAGACGCATGACGACATCATCAAGCTTGCCAAAGATGTGGGCGTGAGTGTGCAGATGACGCACAAGGACAAGCTTGCTGAGCTGTGCGACAGTCATCAGCATCAGGGTGTGGTTGTGTCTGCGCGAGCGCCGAAGCTGTATGATGAGAGCGATCTGGTGGCATTGTGTGATAAGGCAGATGCGTTATTTTTGGTGTTAGATCAGATTACCGATGCGCATAATCTGGGCGCATGCCTGCGTTCTGCCAGCGCGATGGGTGTGGATGCGGTCATCATTCCCAAGCATCAAAGTGTCTCCATCACGCCGACGGTCGCCAAGGTGTCGGTCGGGGCAGCAGAAGTTATCCCATTGGTGGCGGTGACGAATTTGGCTCGTAGTCTGTATGCCCTCAAAAAATCAGGCGTATTCGTCTTTGGCACCGCCCTAGATGAGACGGCCAAGCCTTTGTATGATTGTGACTTCTCGGGTAAGGTTGCCATCATCATGGGATCAGAAGGCGATGGCATGAGACGCTTGACGCGTGAGTATTGCGATACGCTGGTCTATATCCCGATGGCGGATAATCCTGATCGACCTCAGAGCCTTAACGTGAGTGTTGCCACAGGCATGGCGCTGTATGAAGTAACAAGACAGCGCGCCAAATAACCTTAGTTAAATCACCATAATAAATCGCCCAAACTCAAGAGATTGGGCGATTATTTTTATTGTGTTTCACGTGAAACATGATTCAGCTTTATGCAGATTTTGCCAAGCTTTTGGCTTTATCGCTGGTCGCCTTGTCCATATTGCTTTCGCATTTATTGGGGTCATTGCCGCAGAACTGGCAATATTCATCACCCATAAGATTGGCGACACCGCCGCATGAGCCTTTTAGGGGTTGTTTTTTTACCAAATAGCCCACGCCCATGAATAAGAAAAACAGCAAAAAAATACCAAAAGTCACCGCAAATACAGGTAAAAATTGATAAAACATGTCGGTCATGGCTTGCTCCTTTTTTTCAGATGGCAAGATAAATTTATTCTATTATAAGCTTTTTTGCACAAAAAATCAGCCACATTTGTAAACCCGTGGCTGATTTTTGTATGGTTTTGGTGCGTTTAGTGGTCTGATAAAGGGTTTGCTTGGCAGCAGATTTGTTTATCAAAGCTAAGAATCAGCCCCAATGTTGGCAGATACAGCCAATGCAAAAACTCTACCGCACCTTCAAAATGCCGCATGATGGCAGATTTGGACAAGCCGATCAGATCATGGGTTTGCATGGTTATCTCCTTCTGGTTGATGGGTTTGGTTTGGCTTCATTGGGTTTAATTCTAGAGCGTACCAATTCACCTTGCGTGTGATGAACATGACCGCCGCTAACAGTAGGAAGCAAAAAACAGCGCCCAACAGTAGATTAAGTTCGTCGATCGATAGGATAAAATAGAATCCCGCATAAAGTGATGATAATAAGAGCGTAAATGTGCCAGAACGCTTGGCGCCATCCAACACGTAGTAGGTATAGAACCCGATGAGCAAGGCGCATGCACCTGCCGCGATGCCATAGGCTGCATAGAAGGCGATGTGTTCAGCAAGCGACAGCAGCAGCACATAAAATATCAATAAGGCGCTCGCCACCAGACCGTACTGTAGTGGGTGAATGCGCAGCTTCTTCATGGTCTCAAATAAAAAGAAAGTACCAAATGAAATAACCAAGAACAGCAGTGCGTATTTGATGGCGCGGTCGGTTAGGGTGTAGGTGTCTGTGGTATTGACGAATGCCACCGCCAAATGGTTTAGGTTGTTATGAAGATTGGGGCTGCATTCGCTCTTGCATTCGCTGGCGCTGATGATGGCTTGTGTGTTGGCGGTCGCCAAAAAATCATTCTGCCAGTCCGCGCTAAATCCTGTGGCGTCTATGCGCTTATTATTTGGCAGCGCATCACCCAAAAACTTAGGCTCTGCCCAATTGCCCGCCAATGAGACTTTGGCATTGTCACCTGTCGGTGCGATGTGCAGGCTGTCGATGCCTAAGACGTTCAGGTTGGTGCGGATGTTCAGAGGCTTATCTAAAGTGTGTGCATCGTCGGCGATGATGGCTTCGATGTAGGATAAGTAATATTTACCTTGAGTGTTGAACTTGGTCGGATATTCTTTGCCATTGATGGTGATTTTGGCGTTGCTTGCGCCGCGAAGGTCGGATATGGGGATGATCAGGCTGACGGGGGTTGCGTCGTTACCTTCGGTCTTTGGTGGGGTGATGGGTTGGTATTTTTGAGAGATGTCTAGGCTGCTTTGATGGCTGATGGCGTGATAAATGCCGCGGCGATATTTATCATCCTGTACGTCGCTTGTGCCCGCGATGTTGCTACTTTGGGCAAAAATGGGCGCATCACCGACCAATAAAAATGGCGCAATCATGAACTGATCGCCTGCGTGCATGGTTTTGATTTCTTCCATCACGCTTTGGTGGTAATTTGAGCGTTCGTAAACCAGTGAGTTTATAAACACCATTCCCAAGCCGAATAAAAAGCATAGCGTGCCGATGATGAACAGTTTAATGGTAAAGGTCTTTTGCATAAATTACTCCTGTGGGAAATTTATGCAAATAGTACAAACCCTGTATGCAAAAATGATGGAAAAAGGTGGGACTTTTATGGAAAATGTGTGAAATCAGCGTGGCACACTCATCACCATAATCACGCAATTATCCTTATCCTGCCCAAAACTCACTGCCCCGCCATGTAGCTCTACCACTTGCTTGACAAGGGTTAGCCCAAGCCCTGTGCTTTTTTGGCGGTGGCTGTTGCCCATGCTAAAATACCGCTCAAAGGCTCGCCTGATGATAAAGTCGTCCAGCGTGTCGCTGTCGTTTTTGATATGGATAAACGTGTCTGTCTCGGTTTGGCTTATATGAATGACTATTGTGCTTTTGCTATAATAAATGGCGTTGTCAATGACGTTTTGCACCGCTTGGGTGAGCCAAAATTCATCGGCACGGATATGAATACCGCTTTTGTCAAATTGCACGGTTTTGCCAAGCTGTTTTAGGGTTGCCGACTGCTGATTTAGGCAGGTTTGAATGAGTGCGTCCAAATCAACATCGCTCATGGTAAGTTTAAAGGTGGGCTGTTCAATCTTGGCAAGGGTCAAAAGTTTGTCCACCAAGGCGGTTAATTTGTCCGTTTGCGATAGGATAATGCCCGTAAACTGCTCACGCTCGGCAAGACTCAGCTCGTCCGTCAAAATCTCGCTACTGGCACGAATGGCGGTCAGGGGGGATTTTAGCTCATGCGTGAGCGTGTGGACGTACTCGCTGACGTACGCCTTGTTTTCTATGGTGTCTTTCATGGCGTGAATGCTTGCCATGAGTTCGTTCAGCTCTCGCCCAAGATAAAAATGGGGCGGAGCGGTGCTGGCAAGCCCTTTGGTGTAGCGGTTTACGCTGTCTATGCTGCGTCTTAACCACCATGCCATGAGTGTGGCGGTGGCAAGCGTGATTACCATAATTGTTAAGATAATCTTAATAATCTCATCGGTGCTTTTGTTGATATAGGGAATAAGCGTTTGGGTGGGCTTGCCAACGGATACCACGCCAATTATCTGCCCGTCTGAGACAATCGGGCTTGCCACATACATGACCGAATGCCCGCCGATGTCAGTGCTTCTTGCCCCGTATTTGCCACGCAGGGTCAGATAAACGTCATTCCAACGGCTAAAATCCGCCCCCACGCTCGCCCCACGACTGTCATAGATGACCACGCCTGTGCTGTCTGTGATATAGATGTGGTAAGTGCTTGTGGATTTTTGATGATACCAAATTGGCGTGCCAGCAAGCTCGCTTGGGTCGGTAAAGGCGTGGGATAATTTGGCGTTAAGGGATTGATTTAACTCATCTTTTGATAAATCTGCCACGTCATCTGCCACGATGTGCGACAGTAGCATCGATGTATCCACAAGGCTGTCTTCTACCACACGCTTGGCGGACGGTCGCACGGTTTTTTGGACATAATATAGGGCAAGGGACGATGACAACAGGGTAATCAAGGCAAAGGTGAGCCATATCCGCACAAAAATGCTAAAACTTAGGCGTTTTTTAAAAATGCGGTCAAGTAGGGTGTGAAAAGTTGGCATGATGATAATTATTTTGATTAATTCCTCTTATTTTAGAATTATCTAAAATAGCATTGTAGGGGTGGGTAAATTATGCTATAAATAACTAAACCCACGAATATCAGGGAGCGGACACATGAACGTGCATTCTTTTTTAGACCCACAGACCGAGACGTATAGCCACATACTCATCGATGATGATACCAAACTGTGTGCCATCATTGACCCTGTGTTAGATTATGACCCTGTGTCGGGGCGGGTGAGTTATGATAATGCCGATAAACTCATCAATTTTATCACAACGCACGATTTGACGGTCAAATACATCATTGAGACCCACGCCCATGCCGACCATATTACGTCCGCCCATTATCTAAAAGAGCAACTTGGTGGGCAGACGGTCATCGGCAAACACATTGCCACGGTTCAGCATATTTTTAAGGACATCTATGACCTTGATGATGACTTTATTCCCAATGCTTCTCAATTTGACCATTTGACCGATGACGGCACGACTCTTGCACTTGGCAGTCTTAGCATTACCGCCATGCACGTGGCAGGGCATACCCCTGCAGACATGGCGTATCAGGTAACGGACGGCACACGGCTCATCGTCTTTGTGGGTGATACGCTCTTTGCTCCTGATGTTGGTACGGCTCGTTGTGATTTTCCTGCTGGTGATAGTGGTCGGCTTTATGATTCGATACAACGCATTCTGGCACTGCCCGATGAGACGGTATTGTATCTGTGCCATGACTATCCGTCAAAGCACCGCACGTATAGCCCAACCACGACAGTCGGCGAGCAAAGACGGCATAATATCCACGTCAAAGACGGTATCAGCCGAGATGACTTTATTAACATGAGAGACACTCGGGACAAAACCCTATCCGTGCCTAGACTCATGCTTCCGTCCGTGCAGGTCAATATCAACGCAGGCGAGTTTTTTACCACCCAAAACGGCAAGCCGTATGTTCGCATTCCTGTTAATCAGTTCTAGATATTCAAATACGGACATCAGATTAAGCTTGCACACCAATGCCATAGACAAATCACTTGCAAATGCTGCAATGATGACAACTATTCTTTATCTGTCATTTCGGTTTTCTGCTGGCAATTGGTAGTGTTCACGTAGTAGTTTTCTTGCCAATGGCGCAAAGTTGCCGCGCGCTTCTTGGTTGATTGCCTTAATCAATGCCGCGTCTTTTTCTTTATGAAAGTTAATCAATTTGTTCACGATGTTTTCTTCGCGCTTCTTGATGGCTCGGCGGACATAATCAGGTGTTTTTAATTCATTTGGATTTTTAAAATTACTCATTCTATTGCCTTAAAAAAATTTGCGCTTTCTTGGGAAAGTGTTATAATGCTTAGCAAGTCAATATTATATGTTGGCTTACATAAAAATCATTGCCTTTTGATTTTTAAAAAGCCCTAAGTTTATAGCTTAGGGCTTTACTTTTTATCTGATGTTGGCATGACTGAGCCATGCAATGCATTGGATAAATTCACCCATAAACTTTCAGTTTTTAATCTTTTTTGGGTTCTGATTTTTGCGCTTGTGCGGATTCGCCTAATTGATAATGCCTTGATAGCAATACCCTCATCAGATCATTGAAGCTGCCTTCGTCTTTGTTAATGGCCTCAATTAAATCTGCATCTTTTTCAAGATGTAAGGGGATTAATTTTCTGTAATACAACTGGTGTCTTTTTTGTGTCATGATTCCGCCTTAATTTCCAAAAACTTTATTTAAAAGATAGGATGGTATTTCAAAAGAAATTAATCAATAAAATCACACTATCATCTTTTGATTAAATTGAGATTAAATCTTTTGGCTCGCCATAAAATCAACATCCGCATCCCTTAATGATAGTGCATATAATAAAAAGAAAAGCAAGTATTTGGCAATTTTATTTTGTGTTAGCGCAAATTTTGTTCCAAACTCATCTTTTAAGCCAACCCATACCCAAGCCCCCGATGCGTGATGATAATCTCATCATCGCACACATCGCCCAATCTTTGCCGTAAAGTCTTGATATGACTGTCAATGGTGCGTGATAGGCGGTGTTCGGGGTGGCCGGAAATGCTTGCCAAAATCTGCTCACGGGACAAAATGTGCGTGGGATTGGCAAGCAAGGTGAGCATGATACCAAGCTCGGTTTTTGATAAGGTCAAGGCGTGATTATTTAGAAAAAGTGAATAATCATGGGCTTGATAACGCCAAGTATGCGTGCCCGTGGTTTTGGTAAAATCGGTGTGGGTGGGGTCTGATTTGCCTGATGTATCAGATTTGTCCGATTTTTGGGTAAAGATATTCTCTCTACGCCATATC
Organism: Moraxella ovis; assembly: GCF_900453105.1. NCBI lineage: Bacteria > Pseudomonadati > Pseudomonadota > Gammaproteobacteria > Moraxellales > Moraxellaceae > Moraxella > Moraxella ovis. The sequence goes on along the minus strand of NZ_UGPW01000001.1, from coordinate 2,213,422 downwards.
GCTTTTAGCCGTGCCATCAGCTCTCGGGGGCTAAATGGCTTGGCGATGTAGTCATCCGCCCCCAGCTCCAAGCCCAAAATTCGGTCTATCTCGTCCGTGCGTGCTGTCAAAAACAGTATGGGAGCGTGGGCGTGCCTGTCGCCTTGGCGTATCATTTGGCACACGTCAAAACCGTCCCCGTCAGGCAATCCCACGTCCAGCACAACAGCGTCAAGGCGTGGCGTATCAAGGCAGGGGGCGACTTTGGCAATCGTGTCCGCCCATGACACGGTATAGCCTTCGCGCTCTAAGGAAAAACGCAAGGTCGTGGCAATGGCAGGGTCGTCTTCGATGATGAGAATGTGCATGGCATGGCGTATTAGTTGGTATGTCAATATTATACGTCAAAATTAGATACAAATACTGCACAAGAAAATTTTTCACAAATTTTCCATAAAAGAACACCGCCCAATCAAATTGAGCGGTGTTTCGTTTTTGCCTAACGACTAAAGATTATTTATCATCTTTAACTTCGGTAAACTCAGCGTCTACCACGCCGTCATCGGCAGGTTTGGCTTGCTCTTGTGCTTGACCTGCGTCCGCACCGCCTTGGTCAGTGCTATAAATCTTCGTACCGATTGGCAAGAATGCGTTGTCAAGGGCTTCTAGCTTGGCTTTGATTGCGTCCACGTCATCTTCTTTGGTCGCAAGTTCTAGCTCGCTGATTGCCGTTTCTACCGCTTGTTTTTCTTCATCGGTGGCTTTGTCGCCATTTTCTTTTAGGGCTTTTTGCACCGCACTGATGCGACCATCTGCTTCATTGCGTGCATCTGCAAGCTCGGCAAACTTCTTGTCCGCTTCAGCATTGGCTTCGGCATCACGCACCATTTGTTCAATCTCTTCATCCGTCAAACCGCTGTCGGCTTTGATTTGGATAGATTGTGATTTGCCTGTGCCTTTGTCCTTAGCGGAGATGTTCATGATACCGTCTGCGTTGATGTCAAAGGTAACTTCAATCTGTGGCACGCCACGGGGTGCAGGCGGAATGTCGGTTAGGTCAAAGTTGCCCAAAAGTTTGTTTTGGTTGGCAATCTTACGCTCACCTTGATACACCTGAATGCTTACGGCAGGTTGGTTGTCAGCAGCGGTTGAGAACACTTGTGATTTTTTGGTAGGAATCATCGTGTTTTTCTCAATGATTGCCGTCATCACGCCACCCATGGTCTCAATGCCTAGCGTTAGCGGAGTTACGTCAAGTAGCAAGACATCTTTTTTGTCGCCCGCAAGTACCGCCCCTTGAATCGCCGCACCGATTGCCACCGCTTCATCAGGGTTCACGTCTTTTCTTGGCTCTTTACCAAAAAACTCTTGCACTTTTTGCTGTACAAGTGGCATACGGCTTTGACCACCCACCAAAATCACGTCATCAATATCGCCAGCTGACAGACCAGCATCTTCTAGGGCAATCTTACATGGAGCAATCGTGCGAGCCACCAGCTCTTCGGTCAAGGCTTCTAGTTTGGCACGGCTGATGGTGATTACCAAGTGCTTAGGACCTGAGGCATCTGCGGTGATGTACGGCAAGTTCACTTCGGTGGAAGTTGAGCTTGACAGTTCAATCTTGGCTTTTTCGGCAGCTTCTTTTAGGCGTTGCATGGCTAGCGGGTCGCCTTTTAGATTGACGTTTTGCTCTTTTTTGAACTCGTCCACAAGGTAGTCGATCAAAGCAATGTCAAAGTCTTCACCACCCAAGAAGGTATCGCCGTTGGTAGATAGTACTTCAAACTGCTGTTCGCCGTCCACGTCCGCAATCTCAATGATAGACACGTCAAAGGTACCACCACCTAAGTCATAGACAGCAATGGTGCGGTCGCCTTCTTTTTTGTCAAGACCAAAAGCAAGGGCGGCAGCGGTTGGCTCGTTGATGATACGCTTAACATCAAGACCTGCAATGCGTCCTGCGTCTTTTGTGGCTTGACGCTGGGCGTCGTTAAAATAAGCAGGCACAGTAACGACCGCTTCGGTAACGGTTTCGCCAAGATAATCTTCGGCGGTTTTTTTCATTTTTTTCAAAACTTCGGCAGAGATTTGTGGCGGTGCTTGTTTTTTACCGTTCACTTCTACCCACGCATCGCCATTGTCGGCTTTGACGATTTTGTAAGGCACAAGACCGATGTCTTTTTGAACCGCTTGTTCGTCATAACGACGACCGATGAGGCGTTTGACGGCAAATAGGGTGTTTTGGGGGTTGGTAACTGCTTGGCGTTTGGCAGATTGACCGACAAGGGTCTCGCCGTCTTTGAATGCCACGATAGAAGGCGTGGTTCTGGCACCTTCGGCATTTTCAATGACTTTGACGTTGCCATTTTCTAGGACTGCCACACAAGAGTTGGTTGTACCTAAGTCAATACCGATAACTTTACCCATAATTTTTCTCCGATTTGTTAAGTGAATTTTTGACAAATTTGCAAAACAGTTTTGTCACACTTGTCTGTTATATTTGTGTCAAATTTGTATTTTCAAGAGAAAATTTGACAAATTCTTAAAAAATTTTTATAAAAATTTTGTTTTAAGCCATTGAAATTTAAAACAAAATCCACAGGCTATCATAAAAATTTCGCCCATGTGTTTTTATGCTTATCCAACTTGAGCAAGTTATAATTCACCCAAGTTTTAAGCATAAATCAAACGTTCAAGGACGGGATTAAGCTCCCACCAATACCATCGCAGGACGAATGGAGCGTTCATTTAGCGTGTAGCCTTTTTGCAGTACTTGGCCAATGGTGTCTTTGTCGGCATCAGGGAAAATGCCCACCGCTTCGTGCAAATCAGGGTTGAAACTCTCACCCACTTCGCCCACGGCAACCACGCCATTGCGTTCTAGGACGCCAAGCAGAGATTTATGGGTCAAGCGCAAGCCTTCAAGAACGCTCTCATCCGTTCCTGATTTTTCGCTGGCTTCTAGACCGCGCTCCAAGTTATCCACCACGTCAAGCAGTTCTTTGGCAAACTTTTGTAGAGCGAATTTTTTTGCCTTATCGGTTTCTTGCTCCATGCGGCGTTGGGCGTTGTAGCTCTCGGCATTGGCACGGGCTGCCGCGTCTTTGGCCTCTTTGACTTGGGCTTCTAATTCGGCAATTTTGGCGGTCAATTCGCAAGTTTCGCCTGCGACCTGCTCAGTGGCTGTGGTCTCTTCGTTGGTGATGTCTTGAGTTTGTTCGGTCATGGTTGTCCTGCCTGTGAAAAGATATAACAATAAAATCCTTATCTTGATAAAGGCTTTTGGGTGTTTTTCAAGGGGCGTGGGACAAATTTGCGAAAAATTGGTGAAAATTTAGCAGTTTAGCAGTCTAGGAGGTCTTGAGGCAGGTGTGTGATGATGGCGCTGACGTGGTCGGCGTCGAGATTATCAATCAGATGTACCTGTGCGGCGGGGTGCGCGGTCTTGACGATATCAAACAAACGCTCGCCTAGGGTGAGATAGTGCAGCTGTGGGGCGTGTGGGTTGTTGAGGTTTTGCCAATGTTCGAACGCCATCTGACTGGCGATGAGCATAAATACAGGTGTGCGCATTGCCATCGCATCATCGATGAGTGGTGCGATGGCATGATGAATGTTAATCAGGTCATGTGGGGCGGTGCGTTCGTACCATTCGATGGCATCTATCTGCACGCCGCGGCCGATTAGGTCATCATGCAGTAGCCTGCGCCCACCTACACCGCGCCAGATCATGACCTGATCGCCTGATGTTAGGCGCTGGATGACATCAAGTGCCAACATGCCTTCGTTATTGGCGGTGGCAGGCAGAACCACTGTAAAGCCAAAATTGATCAAGGCTCTGGCGGTCGCACTTCCCACGGCGACAATAGTGCATTCTGACAAGGCTGTCAGTTCTTGAGCGGCATTATAGCCTTGATTGCTTAGATAACGAATGGCACGTTTGGCGGACTCTACACTGGTGACGATCAGGACTTTATACGGGTTGGTGTGACAAAATTTACCCATCATCGCCTGCTCGCTTGCCGTCAGTGATAAATCATTGATGGCAAGTAAGGGCAGATTTGCCACACGCACGCTCAAGCGATTGAGTGCATCACTTCGGTGCGTGGGGCGGGTATTGATGAACAGAGTGTCAGCCATTGTTTTGATAGACTTCTTTTAGAATCTGATCAGCGCCTTGGGATAGTAGGTCTTGGGCGATTTGTTTACCTAGGTTTTCGGCATTTTGTTCATCATCTGCGGTGTGTGTTAAGGTGATGGTGTTTTGAGATTTTAGTAGTGTCTTGCCATCGATGCTGCCCACTCGGCCGCGAAGGCTGAGCGTGTCGCCATCGATGGTGGCAAAGCCTGCGATCGGCACTTGGCAGCCGCCTTCTAGCGTCTTGTTCATCGCACGTTCTGCGATCACACACAGACGTGTGGCCAGGTGGTTTAGTGGTGCTAATAACTGTAAAATCGTCTCGTCATCCGCTCGGCATTCGATCGCCAATGCCCCTTGACCCACCGCAGGCAGACTAAGCTCATCATCGAGCTCATGACGGATACGCTCGCCCAAGCCTAGGCGCTCTAGTCCGCTGGTTGCCAGAATGATGGCATCATATTCGCCAGCATCGAGTTTTGATAGGCGGGTGCCGACATTACCGCGCAGGGATTTGATGGTTAGGTTTCCCTTGGTGTGAGCGATTTGGCATTCACGGCGTAGGCTTGATGTGCCTAGGACTGCGCCATCAGGCAGCTCATCTAGGCTGGCATAGCGGTTCGATACGAAGGCGTCTGTCGGCGCGTGGCGCTCTAGATAGGCGCCTAATGTCAGCCCTTCTGGCAGAACCATCGGCACGTCTTTTAGGGAGTGCACAGCAATGTCAGCGCGTTTTTCATATAGGGCGTTTTCGAGTTCTTTGACGAATAGGCCCTTACCGCCGATCTTGGCAAGCGGGGTGTCTAGGATTTTATCGCCTTTGGTAACCATCTCAAGCAGCTCGACTTTCATCGTAGGATACAGCTCCTCAAGCGTATCTTTGACAAAATTCGCCTGCCATAGCGCAAGCGGGCTTTGACGTGTGGCGATGGTTAGGGTGGCAGGGATGTTAAGTGCAGTTGTCATGATTTTTCATTTTTCCGTAGAGTTATTTGGTTGGTCATATTTAATCACATTAATGAGCTTTGGGCAAATGCTGACCTATTTTGGTTATCTTGGCTGCTTTTTAACTTATCATGCAGGGCTGGTAGGCAGCGCCGTGAGATGTCAAGTGATTCGCTGACACCGTATAAATGCAGCTGATGACCATCATCGCTCGTGATGGCGCGGATGTGCGCCATGCCTACTAAGGTGTGGCGATGGATGCGCACCAGCTTGGCGGGGTGTAGAGACTCTAGGGATTTTAAGGTGTCGTCGGTGAATGTGGTGCCGTGGCGATGGAGAATCTTGGTGTATTTTTGTTCCGCTTGGCAATAAAAAATATCATCAATAAAAATCCGCTCATCGCCGCGATGGCTGTGTATCATGATGTACTCGTGCGACTGGCGCTGCGCTAGGGTGGGCTGGGTGCAGCGCTCGATGATGTCTGCCATGCAGGGGAATTTGTTATCGCCATACGCGTGAACGCCCTGCACGCCAAGCGATGCGATGTCCATGGGCAGGTTGTCATCTTGGCTAAACAGCACAATGGCAGGGCGCAGCTTTCTATGATAGTGCTCGATGAATCTGTGAGCAAAGAACGTGATGGGTGCTGTATAGACATCAATAATGATGATGGCAGGCTGGTTTAGCCTGCATGATGTGATGGTGTCTGTGAGCGTGCCAGCATGAATCAGCGTGTGTGAGCTATTGTCATCCGCTAGGGATCGCCGAACGTGGTCTATCAGCGCGCGATGATTGCTAAATAATAAAATCTGCATGGCCAAACTTGCGAATAATTTACGAGCATCATAGCATTTTTGTGATAATTTTCCCATCTTTGGCGCGGTTTTGGGGGTGGGCTGTGTTATAATTCATGAGATTTTAGACTGAATATAGGTGTTATGATGACCAATAATACACACAATGATCAACCCACCGCCCAAATGTGGGGCGGACGTTTTACCGAAGCCACCGACCGTTTTGTTGCCGAATTTACCGCCTCGGTCAATTTTGACAAACGCATGGCAAATCAAGACATACAAGGCTCTATCGCCCACGCCACCATGCTTGGACAGTGCGGTATCATCACCGCCGATGAGAGCCGTCAAATCGTGGACGGACTGACTCAAATCAAAGGCGAGATTGAGCGTGGCGAATTTGAATGGCGTGTGGAGCTAGAAGACGTTCATATGAACATTGAGAGTCGCTTGACCGCCTTGATTGGCGATGTCGGCAAAAAACTGCACACAGGGCGTAGCCGTAACGACCAAGTGGCAACCGACATTCGCCTGTACCTAAGAGATGAGACCGACAAAATCATCGCCTTAATTGGCAAATTACAAAATGGTCTATTAGATTTGGCGAGCAAACACACCACGACCATCATGCCCGGCTTTACGCATTTGCAGACCGCCCAGCCTGTGAGTTTTTCTCATCATGTCATGGCGTGGTTTGAGATGCTTTGCCGTGATAGCGAGCGTTTTGCCCAGACTCGCACTCGCATTAACCAAATGCCACTTGGCTCGGCGGCTCTGGCAGGGACAACTTATCCCATTGACCGCACAATCACCGCTCGTCTGCTTGGCTTTGACGGCATTTCTGAGAACTCGCTCGATGCGGTGTCTGACCGTGATTTTGCCATTGAATTTACCGCCAACGCCAGCATTTTGATGATGCACCTATCTCGCATGAGTGAAGAGCTGATTTTGTGGATGTCGGCACAGTTTGGTTTTATCCATATCCCTGACCGCTTTTGTACAGGGTCGTCTATCATGCCCCAAAAGAAAAATCCTGACGTGCCAGAGCTTGTGCGTGGTAAGACCGCTCGTGTGTTCGGACAGCTCACAACTCTGCTCACACTCATGAAAAATCAGCCCCTAGCGTACAATAAGGACAACCAAGAAGACAAAGAGCCCCTGTTTGACTGCGTGGACACACTGACAGGCTCGCTCATCGCCTTTGCTGATATGCTTCCAAACATCACGCCAAATGTAGAAAATATGCGTACCGCCACGATGAAAGGCTATGCCACAGCGACTGATTTGGCGGATTATCTCGTCAAAAAGGGCTTGCCGTTTCGTGATGCTCATGAAGTGGTTGGGAGTGCGGTGGCACTTGGCGTATCAAAAGGCGTGGATTTGAGTGAGCTTAGCCTTGATGAGTTAAAGGCGTTTAGTCCGCTGATTAGCGATGATGTCTTTGACTGCCTAACCCTAGAAGGCTCGCTAAACGCTCGTAATCATATCGGGGGTACTGCCCCAGAGCAGGTGGTAAAAGCGATTGAGCGGGGGCGTGGTCGGGTTAAAGGCTGATTAAAAAGTGATTGATAAAACCCAATGTGTTAAGCGTTGGGTTTTTGTTTGGGTGAAATGTCTGATGGATTATTGGTGGTAGATGTACAGGATGGCTAGATTTGGACACTAAGTTTGTACCGTGTTAATTACGGTAGCTCTTGCCATCGCATCTAAATTTTTATAAACTGAAAACTCATCATTGATAACACCAAATCCATCCCCACATTTGTTATAATACCTTTTTATCATTTGGAAGCACCATGGAAATCTTTAACCCTAAAGCCAATCTTGTGATGTGCCGTAAATACAAACAAGAATTACCCAAACTACCCAACCCACCTTTTCCTAATGCCAAAGGGCAGGAGATTCAAGACACCGTCTCTGCTAAGGCATGGGGCGAGTGGCTAGAACTACAAACCATGCTCATCAACGAAAAACACCTAAGTATGGTGGATAAAGAAGCCAAAAAATTCATCGCTGAACAGCGTGAATTATTCCTAGATAATGGCGATTACGAACGCCCCGCAGGCTATAAACCAAAGGCGGATGCCTAATGCTTAGTGTGACTGGCGTGTATGAGCCGATATTGGTGGGCGATGATCGCCCTGATGTGTTGGCGGAGTATCCTAGCGTCCATGTTCAGCCTGTGGCGTGGGGCGAGATGGATGGCTTTCACCACCTAAATAACGTGGTATTCTACCGCTATGCTGAGTCAGCGCGCATTAGCTATTTGCGCGCGTCCGGGCTGGTGAAGACGCGTACTGATATTTCGACCATCTTGGCGGCGAACAGCTGTCAGTACAAATGCCCCGTCACTTATCCAGACACATTGCTGGTCGGTGTGCGCATTAAGAACTTGGGCACGACAAGCGTGGTGTTCGAACATGCTTATTATAGCACCGCTCAAGACGCCATCGTAGCGACAGCCGAGGCGGTGATGGTGCGCGCTGATGAACATGGCGCAAAGCAAGTGTGGGCGGACAGTGAGCGAGCAGCCTTTGCTAAGTTTGAAGGTCGCGAGCTTTAAGCTTAAATAATGCAATCAATAAAAAACCTCGAAATTTATCGAGGTTTTATGTCTTATGAAATCACTCAGACAATGCGTCCAATAGACGGGTGTGAATGCTCTCAAAGCCGCCATTTGACATGATGATGATGGCATCGCCTGCTTTGGCGTTTGCTTTTAGGCAGGCGATGATGTCATCTGTGTTGGTCAACACTTGTTGGTTTGGTGCATTGCCAATGGCGTCAGCCAAGCCCCATGCCAAATTGGCAGGCTCATACCACAGCGCAAAGTCAGCGATCGACGCCGATGGCGCAAGATGGTCGCGGTGACTGCCCAGCTTCATGGTGTTGGAGCGTGGCTCGATGACCGCCCAAATTCTACGACTTTGCAGCATTTTTTTGGCGCCGTCTAGTGTGGTGGTGATGGCAGTAGGATGGTGTGCAAAGTCATCGAATACCAGAATATCACCAACATCGCCGATCAGCTCCATACGTCTTTTGATGCCGCCAAAGTTCGACAACGCTTCACACGCATTCGCCACGCTTACGCCCACATGATGAGCGGCACTAATGGCAACCAGTGCATTATTGACGTTATGCAGACCGCTCATGCCCCAATTTACTTGGGCGCTGTCGCCTGCGATGGTCACATTGAATGATGAGCCGTCTTCTTTTAATAGCTGTGCCTTGTGATCGCCATCATCGCCTAGAGAGGTACGCACCACAGGCGTCCATGCGCCCATCTCCAGAGTATCTTCTAGGCTTTGGGTGTTGGCAGGCATGATAATCTGACCCTTGGCAGGAATCATGCGAATCATGTGGTGAAATTGGGTTTGGATTGCCTTTAGATCTGGGAAGATGTCAGCGTGATCATATTCTAGGTTATTTAAGATGGCGGTCGTCGGGCGATAATGCACGAACTTAGAACGCTTATCAAAAAATGCCGAGTCATACTCGTCCGCTTCGATGACAAAATAATCTTTACCCAGGTGCGAGCTGTGCTTAAAGGCATCTTGCAGGCGCATATCATCACTGCTAACTTGTGGCACACCACCGATCAAAAATCCCGTATCAATGCCAGCATATTGCAGAATCCATGACAGCATGGTTGTGGTCGTGGTTTTGCCGTGTGTGCCCGCCACCGCCAAGACATGACGATGCTGTAGGACGTGCTCGGCTAAGAACTGCGGTCCTGATGTGTAGGGCAGGCGTTCGTTTAGCATGTATTCGACCGCTTCCATGCCGCGCTTGCTGGCATTGCCCACGATGACAAGATCTGGCGCAGGTTGTAGGTGTTCAGCTTTATAACCTTCTAAGATCTCAACACCAGCGTTATGCAGCTGAGTGCTCATCGGCGGGTAGATGGCAGTGTCCGAGCCTGTTACGGTGTGGCCCAGATCGCGCGCCAATAGGGCAAGCGAACCCATGAAAGTACCACAAATACCTAAAATATGAACGTGCATGAAATAACCTTTTTATAATAAATGGATCAAGGGCGATGTTGAAGAATCTTGGTGAGTTGCACCAATAAAATCACCAAAATAACAACAAACAGAACCAGTGTCTGCATGGGAATGGATAGACCTAGGAATGTCCAATCAATGAGTGCGCATTCGCCTGAGCCTTTTAACACCTGCTCAAAGACCTGCATTATAGGCAGCGTCTCCACCCAGTAGTTCAGTCCCGGTCCGCAGGCAGGCACTTCATCGGCAGGCAGATGCTGCAGCCACACATGACGAGCAGCGACACCTGCGCCCCACAGCGTACCCAGCAGTGAGCCTAGCCATAATGTTAGGCGAGATCCTTTGCCTTTGGGGTTAAAAATCAGCCCCAAGAATGCAAATAAGCCCATCGCCCACAGCCCAATCCGCTGAAAAATACACAAAGGGCACGGGTCAAGTCCAAGAGTGTTTTGAAGGTAGCCGATGGCAAATACACTGCCTACCGCACAGATGAATACCAAGAAGGCGTTGATTTGACGATAAGTCATAAAACTCTCAAAAATGATGAATTACTGGCGATGGCTTTGGATATAGTCATAGAATGACAGCGTATCCGCCTGTTCAATGTCGGCTTGCTCTTGGATGGAGTCTTTGGTGACTTTGGCAAAATGCGCTTCGTTCTCTTGGCTTAGCGCATGATTAAGAAGGTCGTTTTGGTGTTTCTTAGCAAGTAGCTTGCCCAATGCCCATGTGCTACCAAGTCTACGACTGTCGGTCTCGATTTGGGCGGAGAGCGTAAACTCTGGGTTGGTCGCCTTGCCTTGCATCATCGCCAAGGCTTCGCGATAGGCATTACCACCGTGATGGTCATCAAAGGCATCAGCGATGATCTGCATGTTGGTTAGGTGCTTGACGATCCAGTCGTGCAGATACATGTCGCCGATCTCGGTGTTAATGACAAGATCCGTATTACGGCCATGGTTTACCACAGTGTCGATGTTGGCTTGTAGGCGTTTTTCTTCATCTTTATATAGGGCAGGCGAGTTAAGCAGTAGGCAATACACCGCCAATACTTCTAGGAAACACGCTGTCTGTACGCGAATGCCGATGTCACTATAAGGGTCTAAGTCGATGGCACGGAATTCAACATAAGCGATGCCGCGATCAGCCAAGGCAGCGGTTGGTGTTTCGCCCGATTTGGTGATTTGTTTTGGGCGAATCGGGCTGTAGAATTCGTTCTCGATTTGGAGGATGTGGTCGTTAATCTGGATAGGATTGCCGTCCTTGTCATCCACGCCGATGTCGCTAAAGTCTTTAAATGGTGTACCGATCGCTGCACGCAGACCTTTGATGTACTCGTTTAGATCGTTGTATTCGATGTTTAGGTCTTCTTGGACGCTGTTAGTATAGCCAAGCTTACCCATGCGAAGGCTTGTCCCGTGTGGCTGATAGTAGGTGTAGCTGCCATCTGACAGCGGCACAAGGTGGTGCTCGCGTCCCTTAATGAATGACGCACACACCGCAGGACTTGCCCCCAGCAGATACAGCACAAGCGGGGTTAGGCGCTTGAAGTTACGGATTAAGGCAAGATATTTGTCGTTTTTAAAAGCGGTAAAGTCTTCCCCACCTGAATGCTTGAACCATCTGTCAAACAAGTCATCGCCGATGGATAGGTTGTAGTGCAGCCCTGCGATGGTTTGCATCTTGCGACCATAACGCACCCCAAGCCCAGAGCGGTACAGGGTTTTTAGTTTGCCGATATTGGATGTGCCGTAATCGGCCAGTGGAATGTCTTCATCATTGTCGGCGGTCATGCACGGCATGGATAGCGGCCACATCAATTCATCGCCTAGTGAGCGGTGCACGAGCACATGTAGCTCTCTTAGCATGTCCAAGGCTTCTTTGATTGATGAAAAAGGCTCGGTGATGAGCTCAAGTAAATTCTCAGAATAGTCAGTTGTGATGTAGGGATGGGTTAGCTTTGAGCCCAGATCGGCAGGGTGCGGCGTCTTGGCGGCATAGCCATCAGCGCGCATGCGCAAGCCTTCTTTTTCGATGCCGCGCTTCATGCCTGCGACCAACTCGGAGTCGAACCATTCAGGCAGGCGAAATTGCTGTGTTTTCATAATTAATCCCCGTACTTGCCTAATTTTTGCTTATTATAAGGCGTATCGATGTATTTTAATGTGCTAATTTTGCATAACCAACCATGCCATAACGTGTCTGGCGGTGTTTTGCCTATTATAAGCCTATGGGCGAATAATGGCAAAGAAAATCCGATGCTTGGCGTTTTTTCATCCCAAAAATTCTGCTATACTAGGCTAATTTTGTGTATTTTGAAATTTTTTAAGGTGTCCCATGTCAAATTTTTTGCCCCCTGCCGAACAACTTGAACTTCTAAAACGTGGCGTGGTTGAGATTTATTCCGAAGAAGATTTGTTAAAAAAACTCGCCAAAGGTCGCCCTTTGCGTATCAAACTTGGCATGGACCCCACCGCTCCTGATTTGCATTTTGGGCATACGGTTGTTTTGAACAAACTGCGTGCCTTTCAAGAATTGGGGCATGAAGTGCTGTTTCTTATTGGCGACTACACCGCTCGCATTGGCGACCCGTCTGGCAAAAACGCCACCCGTCCGACCCTATCTGAAGAGCAGGTCAAGGCAAATGCCGAAACTTACGCCAAGCAAGTCTTTAAAATCCTAGATAAAGACAAAACCACCATTATGTTTAACTCTGACTGGTTCTCCAAGATGAGTGCAGGGGACATGATTGCCCTAGCCAGTCAGCTTACCGTGTCTCGTATGCTTGAACGTGATGATTTCTCAAAACGCTACAACAGCCAAACCCCGATCGCCATTCACGAATTTTTGTACCCACTTGTACAAGGCTATGACAGCATTGCCATGGAAGCTGATGTGGAGATTGGCGGTACTGACCAGACCTTTAACGTGCTTATGGGACGTACCCTACAGGGTCGCTACGGCAAAGAACCCCAAGTTTGTATCACCATGCCCCTTTTGGAGGGCTTGGACGGTGTACAAAAAATGTCCAAATCGCTTGGCAACTACATTGGCATTGACGAACCTGCGGGCGTGATGTACCAAAAAATCCTATCCATGCCCGACACGCTCATCGCTCGCTATTTTGAGCTTTTGAGCTTTAAGCCGATGAATGAAGTGAATGCCTTGCTTGATGAAATGGCAAACGGTCGCAACCCCCAAGAATTAAAGAAAATCCTAGCCCATGAGCTCATTGAGCGTTTTCATGATAAAGAGTCTGCCGACAACGCCCACCGCTCAGCAGGCAATCGCTTGGCAGACGGGGAGTTGCCCATTGATTTGCCCGAAGTGTCGCTGTCTCTTGACGGTGCGGACAAGCTCTTTATCACCCAAGTGCTAAATCAAGCCAGCCTTGCCAAAAATTCCGCCCAAGCCAAAGATATGCTGTCTCGTGGGGCGGTCAAAGTGGACGGGCAAGTCGTGGACGCAAGTTTTGCCCTTGGTGCAGGGCAGACGGTTGTGATACAGGCAGGGAAAAAGGCGTATGCCAGAGTAAGCGTTGCATAATGAACCCAGCCAAGGTGATTCTGTCATCTTGGTTGTTTTTTATTGAATAGATAATTAGGTCCTGAAAAAATACTGTTGGCGATGACTCTGGCGATCGCGTCTACAATGGGTATGGTGGTGAATGATGCGCACGCTCAAAGTTTCTCATCAAGCCAAATGCAACAAACCAAAGTGCGAGATTTGAGCTTTAAAAGCATCATGTGTGCGCTATACGCAGGAAAAATGCTGGGCAACGCGCACATTGCTGATGATGAGTTAAGCCAATTTCCAAATGTCGCGCTGGATGAAACTTCTGAAATTGGCGAGAGTGTCGTTGCACTGATGCACCCTGTCATCGAATATGAAAATCAAGATGGGCAAAAGCGTTATCTGGTTACAATTGAAAAGCCGTCATTTGATGAAGATGGTAATTTGGTTGCTTGTCATGTCTGTGATGCGCCTGTGGATTTGTATATTTTTAAGGAATCATCCGTGGGTGGCTATGAGCTGGTCAGTAGAACGCCAGCTGAATATGATGGCATAGGCGGCAGCTAGGGTCGCTCGAACTTTAACAGCGAAGATATTGCAGGTACCATACAGCCACTGGGAAAATCGCTGATGGGCTCTTTGATGAATCTTGGCTATTGTAGCACGGGGGTTTGTGAGTCTGTATGGTTGGCACTGCACCTTCTAGAGTCTGACTATATTGGTGCTTATTATGTTGGGGATAGCGGCACTGATACCAGTAGCATCTATGGCGAGGACAGCCCTTTGGCATATAGCTACGAGAGCACGCCCAGTGTTGTAAATAACGGTGTGGCATATTATCCGATTCGTCTGCATTTTGTGGGTGATATGCCAATCGATGAAAGCGGCGAGCAGATCAATTATGTCGACTTTAGCCAAGAGCTGCTATTTAACCCAATCACTAAAGAATACCAATAATCATGAAAAAATTTTACCTTATTCGCCACGCTCAGAGTGAATCCAACGCCCGCCTTGCCATTCGTCCAAACCCTGTGATTAATCTGACCGATGTCGGCAGAATGGAGGCTGAAGAGCTCTCCGAATGGCTAAGCATTAACATCCAGCAGCCGATCGATGGCGTGTTTACGTCCCACTATGTACGTACGGCACAGACAGCCGCGCCGTTTTTGGCACAGCTTGGCGGCACAGCAAAGGTAATCGAGGCGCTGCATGAGTTTGATTATTTGGACTTTGATCGTATTAAGGATCTGTCATTTGAGGACTTGATCGCTACGGCGGATAATTTTTGGCAGCAGGGCGATACCACTTATCAGGACGGCACGGCAGAAGATACCTATGAGCGGTTCGTGGAGCGAGTGTGCACGGTGCGCCAGATGTTCGATGAGCTGCCAGATGGTAATTACGTTGTATTTACACATGGTATGTGGATTGGCATGTTGATGTGGCAGATTATCCACGGCAATGGTACACGCATGATGGACATGCCGGCTTTTCGTGCGTATGAGCTTGCTATCCGCCCAAAAAACTGTGAAGTCTATCTACTAACAGATGCCCAAGGCGTGCAGTCAGTGGCGAAGGTGCGGGTGCGTGATGAATAAGGTTCAGCCGGGCATCTATCGTCATTATAAGGGCAATCTGTACCAAGTTCTACACACCGCGCAGCACAGCGAGACTGAAGAGTGCCTTGTGGTGTATCGCGCGTTGTATGGCGATTATGGCGTGTGGGTGCGACCTGCCGACATGTTCCACGAGATGGTGAATGTCGATGGTCAAGATGTACCACGATTTGAGCTTATCAAGGAGATCGTCTCTTGAAACTTTTGCAATTGCCGTCCGACCTGACGCTATCGCATGATGGCGTGCGACTAGAGTTATTGGACCTTCGTCATGAGGATGATTTGGTGCAGGCATGCCAAGATGGTAATCTGTGGAAGCTGCTTTACACCATCGCACCAAGCCCTGATAAAGTTCATGAATACATCGCTACGGCTCATGCGATGATGGATAGGGTTGCCTTTGTGGTCATCGATGAGATCACAGGGCGTGCGATTGGCAGTACGAGTTATCATGATATCTTGCCGCATTGTTTGCGCCTCGAGATTGGCTATACTTGGTATGCCAAGAGTTATTGGCGCACGCGTGAACACTGCCTGTAAGTTTCTGCTGATGAGGTACGCCTTTGAAGTGCTGTCTTATCAGACGGTTGCGCTTAGAACCAGTAGTTTAAACATACGTTCACAGGCGGCGATTGAGCGACTGGGTGCCAAAAAAGATGGCGTCATCCGCAATCAACGCACTACCCAAGACGGCATCATTTGCGATACGGTGATGTACAGCATCACGGCGGATGAATGGCCAAACGTTAAACATAACTTACAACAAAAGATGCAGTAGCACCAAGGACAACATGATTGATTTTAAAACACAAGACCTCATTGTAGGCACCGGTAAAGCTGCTGAACGTGGCGCATTAATCACCGCTCACTATACGGGCTATCTGGCGGATGGCACGGTATTTGATTCATCGCACAGTCGTGGGCAGCCGTTTGAGTGCGTCATCGGTACAGGGCGCGTGATTAAGGGGTGGGATCTGGGTGTATTGGGTAGTGAGATCGGGGCAAAGCTTGTCCAAAAGTGGGGCATTGAGCTTGAGCTGCCAGCATTCGATGCGATGAAAGTCGGCGGTAAAAGACAGCTTGTCGTGCCCACGCACCTTGGCTATGGTGAGCGTTCGGTGGGGAAAATTCCACCGAATTCAGATCTGACCTTTGAGATTGAGCTTCTCGATGTGAAGACGCGCGATTAAGAACCGTCCAGACTAAGCTGTTCGCGCACCCCAAAAAAGTCCAGCTCTGCTTGCTGTCTTTGGCGGCGCGCATCCATGAGCTTGCGTTGTCGTCTGATGATTCGGTTTAGGATTCGGTGCTTGTCGTCGTCGCCAAGGGTGTGCCACCTCTGCCGTTCTGTGCGATTGCGCAGACAGCCGATGCAGTAGCCCTTCTTGTTCATCTGGCAGACACCAATGCATGGGCTGTCAATGTCGAACAATTCAAATTGCGACATAAAAAACCGTGACAAAAATATTACTATAACGATTTTTTGTTGATTAATCAATACTTTGTCTGTACAAATACAGGAAATTCCATGACCATCATTTACCTGCACGGGCTAGATGCCGACCCCAACGCCAATAAAGCCATTATCACCGCCAATCATGCCAAAGCGCTTGGCATAGACACGCTGCGCCCTGATTTGAACTGTCCGCCTGATGAAGTAGTGGCTAAGCTCTTAAATTTAATCAAAGAAAACCCCAATGCCGTGCTGGTCGGTTCGTCTTTGGGCGGGTACTTTGCCACGCTGTTATCCGACATGACAGGCATGCCTGCGGTGCTGTCAAACCCAAGCATACGCCCTGATCTTAGCTTTACTCGATTTTTAACGGATAATTTTGACGGGCAAACGCTCACGGACGATACCATCATCTATACCACAACAGGGGGTTGGCAGATTCGTTATGGCGATTTGGCGTGGCTTGAAAAGCACCGCTTAACCGCCAAAAATGCCCACAAAATCAAAGTCCTGTTAAAAATGGGCGATGAACTGTTGGACGCCCATGCCACACAAGCATTTTTTGAAAGTTGTGGGGCGGACGTTGTCGCCCAAGACAGGGGCGACCGCAGAATGAGTGATTATGATGAGCAGGTGAGATTGGTACTTGAATTGGTTAGGATGTTTAACTAATCCCCTTCTTCGTCCTTGTCCAGCATTCTGGGTCTTCTTGCCAGTCCACGCTCTCGCCACGGCGTATCGCACCCATCATCTCGTGTGTCTCATCTCGTAAGTCCTTGATAAGATTCATCATTTCGTCATTATCATAGACCGACACGGCAGGGTCATACAGATAGGACGCACGCCCCAAATGATGACGTTCACGGGCTTCATAGAACTTGGTCAGCTCACGAGCTTTATCACGGGACAGCCCAAGCTGTTCAAGGACAATGCGACCGCTACGAATGGCAGAATCGGCTGTCTCCCTGATGATATAATTCGCCCCAGCATGGTGCAAATCAAAGGTATGACGAGCGTCATACGCCCGAGCCAAAATCGTCAAATGCGGATAATGACGGCGGACAAAATGGATAATGTCGGTGGACGCTTGTTCATTGGCAAGGCAGATGACGAGCATTTTGGCGTTTTTGAGTCCGATACTTTTTAGCATGTCGGGGCGTGTGGCATCGCCATAATAGGTCTGTATGCCAAACTTGGCAAGCCCTTCAATCATCTCCACATGGTTGTCAATCACGGTGGTATTAAACCCACACGCCATAAGCAGGCTATTGACCTGTTGCCCAAAGCGACCATGCCCCAAAATCACCACTTCCCCTGTATGGGCAATGTCATCATCGGCTCGCTCATGTTGTTCATGCACCAAAGCCTTTTTGGCAAAGATTTTTTCATAAATGATAAAGCAAAGTGGCGTTAAAATCATGGACAAAGCGACCACCAGTAGGATTTTATCGCTTAATTCTTTTGGCAAAACTCGGCTATGATTGGCAATAGAAATCAGCACAAAACCAAATTCCCCTGCCCCTGCCAATGATAGGGCAAAAAGTTTGTTGGATAAGGGGTTTAATTTAAACAATCGCCCAAGCCCATACAGCACCGCCCCTTTTAGAGCCATGACCCCAAGCGTTATGGCGAGAATCTCGCCAAGATTGGACTTTAATAGGGCAAAATTCATGCTCGCCCCCACCGTGATAAAAAACAGTCCTAGAAATAGGCTTTTGAAGGGGTCAAGCTGGCTTTCCATTTCATGACGATAAGGGCTGTTGGCAAGGGCGACCCCTGCAATAAACGCCCCCAACGCAGGCGACAAACCCACAAGCGACATCAGTGTGGCAATGCCCACTACCACCGTAAGCGTAAACACCAAAAACATCTCATGAATGCGATAACGGCTAATCATCTGCAAAGAAAACGGCACGACATACCGCATGAGCATGACGATAAGAGCCACCGCTCCCACACCCACAAGAGCAATCACCCAGCCGTCCATACCGGATAGTAGATCGTTATGTTCAGTTTGTACACTTGCCACACCAAGCAGGGGTAAGAGCGTTAGCATGGGAATGGCGGCGACATCTTGGAATAGTAGCACGGCAAAGCCAGACTGACCGCCTTGAGTGTTCATGAGCTTTTTTTCGGCGAAGGTTTGTAGGACAATGGCGGTAGATGATAAGGACAGGATACAGCCTAACGCCACGCCAATTTGCCACGGCAAGCCCATCAGCATGGCCACCATCATAATTCCAAGCAGGCTAAGCCCCACCTGTAATCCGCCAAGTCCGATGAGCTTATGACGCATTTGCCACAGCATTTTTGGGGCAAGCTCCAAACCGACAATGAACAACATCATTACCACGCCAAACTCGGCAACGTGCCCGATACTCTCGGTCTCTTTACCGACAAAGCCAAGCACAGGTCCTATGGCAATCCCGGCAAGCAGATAACCCAAGACCGATCCCAAGCCCGCTCGCTGGCTTATCATGACCGCAAGCACAGCAAAGGAGAGATAAATAAAAGTGTAGAGAAGTAATTCTGTCATAACGGCGGTAGGCTTGTGAGTATCTTTTTTAAGTTTAAATCAGTTTTTGAGATTTGTACATGGTTATTATTTGGCGTAATGATTATATTAAGATCTGTCCGTCATGAAGCGATACCAATTTTATTCATAATAAATTCAACGAACGCCCGCACTATCGCAGACGGATAACGCTGTGAAGCATAGAGCATGGACACGTCATAGCTTGGAAGTTCTATGTCCGCCAAGACTTCTGTTAGCCCATAATCCTTGATAAGCCTATCTGCCGTATAATCAGCAAGCTGACACACTGCTCGCCCATTTATCGCCATAAATTCCACCGCTGGGCTTTCATTGCTGGCAAATAAATAAGGCAAATGATGGGTTTGTTTGTCAATTTTGATAGACAAAGCCGTCTCGCCATTCCTTGCCCAGCCTGCCAAGGGGAGATTTGCCAAGTCCCGCATGGTGCTTGGCGTGCCATGTTGGGCAAGTAAGTCAGGGTGAGCCACCCATTTTGAGCGGACGGACAGCACTTTTTTGGCGATAAACTGCTCGCCATGTAGCGCTCCCATGCGAAACGCCACATCAATGCCGTCTGCGGTCATGTCCAGCACTCGGTCGGTCATGGTGCAATGGATTTGAATGTGGGGAAACTGTGCTTGAAATTCGCCCACCCACCCCAAAATCGGCTCACACGCAGGCATGGTAGAGATGCGTAACACACCTTTTAAATTTTGTTCATCGTCAAACAAAACCTGCTTGGCATTCAACAAACTCTCAATGGGCAAATGCACTTCATCATAGAGTTTTTGCCCTGCCATTGTGGGCTTCACGCCTGATTTTTGGCGGTCAAAGAGTTGAATTTGTAAGTATTTTTCCAGCTCGGCAATTTGACGGCTAATGGTGGCAATCGGCACGCCCAATTTTTCAGCCGTTTTGGAGAAACTGCCGTGTTTGATGACGGCAACAAATAGGGATAAGGCGTTGAGGTTCATTGTTTTGCATTCTTATTAAGTACAAATAAAACATATCCAATATAAGTTATTGCTTTTTGTAAATTGTGAATAAGCTGTTCTCCTTGTCGCAAGTATGATAAGTTTTCATCAATTCCTGCCAATTTGATAGCATCATCAATTTTTGAACCCGTTGGGTGTGCATCTCCTAATCTCATATTATAAATCCCAACAATATTGGAAAATAATGATTTTGCTTTATCTTCCCCTATTGTTTGAGCAATAATATCTTGAAGTAATTTATTTGAACCTAGCTTATCCTTATCTTTATGTTGTGATATTTCTCTTAAAGATTTTACATTAAGTCTATCAGTAAAAACCCTCACTAAATCTTTGGCTAATCGCAACAATGATGCCTTGTCCATACTTGCAAAGCGAGAAATATTTTGAATCATTTGTTCATCTAACTTGTGAGAGAATAACGGTTTATTGTATTTTTTTAAGAAATCTCGCTCTAATGCATCTAAACACTTAAATAACAAATCCTCTACTGCATAAGTTTTGGCAGGCTGAACTTTTACTTGTGAATCTAATAATTCTGATGATACTTTACCATCAGGCACAACATTATGACCAGCCCAAAGATGTTGTTCCCAAGAATCAAGTTTTGCAATGTCATAGGCATAAACCGTGATTAAATCTGCATTATTAATCCCAAAATGCGTTCTGTATCCAGAAGTAGAATGAATAGCCCCTGTTTGTGCTGTGTGCCATTCAAGTTTAAATCCACGACAATTCAAAAGCTCATTAATGATACCTGTTCTAAACCAAAGCCATCTACCCACATCTTCGTTATTGAGTTTTTCAGAAGCTAGGCGTGAACCATCTGTTTCCACAATAAAAGAAGGTAAATTTAAATCCTTATCTCCTCTAATTCTAATACTTTGATTTTTGTGTTCAATCCATTCGTCTCTCCAAAACTCACTTTCAACTCTAATGCCAACATAGCCACTTTCATAGCCTTGCTTTTGTTCATAGGCTGTATTTTGGTCGGTTTCTTCTGTCATAAGTGGGGCATCGTCATTTTCATCTATATCGGTTCTCCATACACGAAACATAGACCAACAACCACCATAAATATCATTTAAATGACGAATCAATATTTCAAATCTACCCCCATCTCTCTCTTCTTGTGTATTTTGAAGGGAAAAAATATGGGCTTGTTGATAAATTATCAACATTTTCTACTCTTCGTCTATAATATGACAAACGCAAAGATAAATTTCTTGCTGCTAGATAATCCAATAAAAACTCTCTTTTAATTCTGATAGAAATGTGATTTCCATCAGAATCCAACTCTTCTTGAATAACAATAACAAAATTTTCTTCTGGTCTTACCCAATTATTTCCTTCTTTAATTAGGCGTAAAGCCACAATTAGGTCTGGGTTGATAATCCATTTATTTCCACCTATTACAGGTTGAGGATGATTAAAAATCAAATTAACACCCACTGGTTCTTTATCGCCAATTTCATATTCTTCAATAGGCGAATAATGACCATCATCATATGCATAAGGCAGAACTTCCATTCCACCAAATTGAGACCAAGTCAATTCAGAAGCTCTCTCTTTATGCTCAGGAGGAAATGCAACGGAATAACAGCCAAAATATCCTTCTACAAAGCCTATCTCTCTGCATTCGCCTTGTTTTTGATGATTGGATGCTCGTAAAGTAACCCAAGTACTTTTCTCAAAATATTGACGAGTTTCTTTGGTTTGCAAAAGCCACTCTAATTTATCTTGCTTTTGATTCATATATCATCACCTTAAAACAATAGTGTTCTCACATATGTGGTTAGTTAAGAATTTTTCAAGTTTAAATTTCCAAAAACGAAAACCAACTTCCTATTTTTCGCCATTCAAATTTTAAAAATTAAATCTTATAATACGCCCATTCCATTTATTTTAAAGAGAAAATTTTATGAACCGTATCACCCAAATCCTAAACATCAAATACCCCATTGTCCAAGCCCCAATGTCGTGGCTGACAGATGCACATTTGGTGGCAAGCGTGGCAGACGCAGGCGGGCTTGGTTTTTTGGCCCCACACGCAGGGCAGACGACCAACCCAAGCTCCAACGAAGAAGTCTTAGATCGTATGCGTAACGAATCCGTAAGGTCAAAGCCTTGACCGACAAGCCCTTTGGCGTGCCGTTTATGCTGTCTTATGATTTGTCGCTCATTCCCTTGATGGTGGATTTATTGATTGACGAGCGTGTGCCTGTGGTGCTGGATAACGGCTTGCTTGATGAAAATATTTACCAAAAATTCAAAACTGCTGGCACCAAAATCATCTGTCGCCTGCCCAATCCCAACTTGGCAGACGCTTTAAAAGCCCAAAAACTGGGGGCGGATATTTTGGTTTTGACAGGCTTTGACGAAGGCGGAACTTTGCCGATGAAAGAAGTGGGCAGTTTTAGCGTTTTGGCAGAGTTTGTCGGTAAGGTGGATTTGCCCATAATGCTGGCTGGTGGCATTGCCGATAAAAAAGCGGTGCAGGCGGCTTTAACGCTTGGGGCGGAGGGCATTTGGGTTGGCACGGCATTTATCGCCACCAAAGAATGCCGAGCGAGCGTAAAAGTCAAGCAGTGGATTGTGGATTCTACCGCCAACGATTTATTTCTTTTCCGCACTGAGCCGTATTATTACCGCTCATTGCCAACCGAACTTGCCAAACAATGCTTCCAAATGAGTGAAAGTGGAGCAAGCCGAGCCGACATCGCCAAAGTGATGAACGCTGGCACAGGCATGCGTTTGGGAATGCTAGAAGGCGATTTTGAAAATGGCTATGTGTCGGTGGGCAATGGCATTGGTGCCATTAACCGTATCAAAAGCGTACAAGAGATGATTGATGAGTTGATGAGCTAATTCAAATAAAATGCAGGGCGAATATTTTCCCTGCATTTTTTTAAATCACAACTTTAAATTACAACTTTAAATCACAAATCCTGCACCGTTTTTGGCATATTTTCTAGCATTTCGGTGGTGAGTTTTTGCATAAGTGGTGTTTGGCTAAATTCCGACACCGCTTTTTTGTTGTCATCACTTAGTGTCTCAAAAACATGGGGCAGGCGAATGCCAATCCAAATCAGCGAACAAAGCAAAAGCTTATCGCCCCATTCATCGCTATCTGCCGAAAGCGTAGGCAGGGCAGGTAAGGCACTGGTCAAAATATCGGTAGAGCGTGCCACAAAAGGGTGGGGCGTATCTTTGCCAAAAATTTGAGTGGAATAGGCTCGCACACCTTGTGCGGTAATGCCTAACGCCTTGGCAATGCGTGGCAGGTTGTAGGCAGGGTTGTCCGTGTACACATCGGGTGCGAGTGCCTGAATGATTAGCGGGGTCTCGGTGATGGTATCGCCATTTTGCCACGCCAATGCAGGGACTTGGCTAAATGAATTGACGGCGACAAGCTCGCTTGGGTTCTCCCACGGCACAACAAACCGCAGGGCAAGCTCAATGTTTTTGGTGTATGCAATCATAAGAAGCATACGAGTATAAGGCGATGTGGTGCTGATATATAGGGTTTGCATGAGGTGTCCTTTTTGTAGAGGGGGGGGGTGGGCTTAGTATAGCATGGTTTTGGGTATGCAGGGTAGTGCTAGTCGGGTTGGTCCGGGTAACTTTGATGGTGTAAATGACGATTGAAAAAAGAATCCGAATGATATATCCTAGCCTATAATCCATGACTGAACTTTACAAGGAGGTCATCATGAAAGCACTCATCAACGCCTTTAAAGTAGCCTACCCTTATCTATTTATCATCGTCACCAGCTCCGTCCTGACGGGGGTGATGTTCTTGTCATTCTTATGGGTGGTTGGCAAAATTTAATCAGCATCTAAGGACTGCATCAGTCAAAAACCGCCCGAACTAGGGTGGTTTTTTTCAAATTTAAAAATATCTTTTCCAATACTGACTACTCTTTTATTAATTATAAAAATCTATAATGAACTTACTTTCCAATAATAGAACTAAGTGAGTCCATGATGAAACATTCAATCAAATCCATTGCTCTGGCATTATCTTTATCTCTAGCACTGGCCTTTGGCGGCGTTGCCCATGCTGATGTGCCTGTGACATCTGCCGCAGCGGCCGTTCAATCCCAATCCGTCATCACCCATATTCGCACCCAAGACGGCTTAAAATTGCACCTGCAAAAAGACATTCCAAACACCAAACCCAAAGCCATTGTCGTGATTTCGCACGGTTTGGCGAGCCATTCTGGGGTGTTTGGCGAGTTTGCCAAAACGATGAACCAAAACGGCATTGCCGTTTA
Organism: Moraxella ovis; assembly: GCF_900453105.1. Classification (NCBI taxonomy): domain Bacteria; kingdom Pseudomonadati; phylum Pseudomonadota; class Gammaproteobacteria; order Moraxellales; family Moraxellaceae; genus Moraxella; species Moraxella ovis. The sequence continues at coordinate 2,189,175 of NZ_UGPW01000001.1, read as the reverse complement.
CCGCTTTGATCACCGAGGGCACGGCAAATCGGACGGTCGGGACAGCATTCACATCAAAAGCTATTTTGAAATGGTGGAGGATTTGCGTTTGGTGGTAGAAAAAGCCAAGCGTGAAAATCCAAACACACCTGTGTTTGTGTTGGGGCATTCAATGGGCGGACACATTGCCGCACTCTATGGCACAAAATACCCACAAGGGGCGGACGGCTTTATTTTGGCGGCAGGTGTTTTGCGGTATAACCAAATGAATTTTGGGCATTTGCCACGACCCGAACCTGCGGACAGTTTTGTCAGCGGAATGGTGGCGATGACCACACTGAATTTACCCTTTAATGGCGAGGGGTTATCGCTGGGTGGCGATCCGTTGATGTTAGACAAATTCTCCGTTTCATTCCCCAACAGTTTTAAAGAAGGCATACAGTATCTAAAAGACAATGACGACAAATTTGTCGCCCCTGTACTTTTGATTAGCGGTAACAAAGATTTGTTTGTCGTACCCAAAGATGCCATTGATTTTTATAATGAAACCAACTCGTTAGATAAAAGTTTGATTTTATATCCCAATTTTGGGCATTTGTTGATGTTGGAAAAGGGTGGGCAGAAAATTAATGATGATGTGGTGGAATGGATTGGGGAGCGAGCAAAATAAGCTGATAAAAAACACCGTTTTTTGGGAAACGGTGTTTTTATTGAAATTGTGTAAAATTTCAGCCAGCCTGAAAGCCTACGCCTCTTTATTTTTTAGCGATTTTCGGTTTATCCACCACACCAGCGACAACATCACAGGCACTTCAACCAACACACCCACCACCGTTGCCAATGCCGCCCCTGAATTTAAACCAAATAAAGCAATCGCCACCGCCACCGCCAATTCAAAAAAATTGCTCGTGCCGATTAAGCAAGCAGGGGCGGAAATGGCGTGGGGCAATTTAAGCCATTTTGCCCAAATCGCACTGAGTGCAAAAATGCCGTAAGTCTGCACCAATAAAGGAATGGCAATCAGCAGGATAATCATCGGCTTATCCACAATGGTTTGTGCCTGAAACGCAAACAACAGCACCACCGTCAATAACAATCCCAAAATAGACAAAGGCTTAAAACGCTGGCTGAATTGGCGAATTTTGTGTTCATCTTGCAAAGATTTGCGAGTGGCAACTCCCACAAGCAAAGGCAACACCAAATACAGCAACACGCTAAAAAACAGCGTGTCCCACGGGATTGTGATGTCGTTCATACCAAGCAAAAGCCCTGTAATCGGAGCAAAGGCAAAAATCATAATCACATCATTTAAGGACACTTGCACCAGCGTGTAATTGGGGTCGCCTTTGACCAGTTGAGACCAAACAAAAACCATTGCCGTACAAGGTGCAACCCCAAGCAAAATCATACCTGCAATGTACTCGCTTGCCGATTGTTCATCTACCCAGCCAGCAAAAAGCATCTTAAAAAACAACCAGCCCACAAGTGCCATAGTAAAAGGCTTAATCAACCAATTTACCGTTAAAGTCAGCCACAGCCCTTTGGGATTGTGGCGGATATTTTTAATGGCAAGCCAGTCAATTTGTATCATCATTGGATAAATCATCAGCCAAATCAGCACCGCAATCGGCAAATTGATTTGAGCCACTTGCATTGTGGCAATCCATTGAAAATAAGGCGTAAACCAAATACCCAGCCCCACGCCAAGCAAAATCGCCAACCCCACCCACACACTCAAAAATCGTTCAAAAATGCCCATTTTATGCCCCTTGTACACGGATGATTTCGCCGTCTTCTTTGATAAAATCACTTTGCAATGCCACAGGTGAAATGCTCAAAAATACTTCGCTCGGACGGCACAAACGCACGCCTTTTTCGGTGATGACAATCGGGCGGTTGATTAAAATGGGAGCATTTAGCATTGCCTTGATGATGTCGTCGTCGCTCACATCGTTGTCCAAATTAAATTGTTGATATTCAGGCACATTACTTCGCAAAAGCTCTCTGGGCGTGATGTTCATTTGCTCAATCAATTGGCGTAATGTGCGTTCATCGGGCGGGGTGTCCAGATAATGAATAATGGTCGGCTCAATGCCCAAATGGCGAATCAAAGCCAGCGTGTTGCGAGAAGTACCACAATTAGGATTGTGATAAATGCTGATTTGGTGCATAGTATGTTCCTTATTTCAAGAGTTATTGAAATGAATAAGCAAAAAAATTTGCTAACACGATTGGCAAAATTTTTCGCAATCGCCACCGCTTGCGTTTTCACAACAGCGATGCAATAAAAATTCAATCAAGCCGTTCATCATCGCTAAATTGGCGAAATAACGGACAAATTTTCCCTGCTGTTCACTGTAAACAAGGTTGGCGTTTGCCAAAGTTTTTAAGTGAAACGACAGATTATTGGGGGCAAGATTGAGCTGTTTTGCCAAATCGCCCGCCACCATACCACGCCCCCCTTCGGCGGTCAGGGCTTGGAAAATGGCAAGGCGTGTGGGCGAAGCAAGACTTTCAAACAGTTTGCTGGCGTGTTCGGTGTTCATATTCATAGGCGATTAGTATAGCAGGATGTATTTTTCATTTCAATAAGAATTGAAATGATTTTGTGTGTCGAGGTTGCCTAACAAAAAACCTTTCCAAATCCAAAACCCATCTTCCCAATAATCGCCATTCTATTCCCAATTTCAAAATCTTATAATACGCCCATAAACTTAAATTGGAGAACAAAATGAGCGATTATCTTGACAATTCAAACAAATGAAACTGGCGATGATGTTTGTCACAGGTTATGGCAACGAATCTTATGCGTGGCGACTTGCCGATAGCAACGAGCGCGCCTACACTGACATCAATAACTACATCAAACTGGCTCAAATTGCCGAACAAGGCAAAATCCACACCCTGTTTATTGCCGATACCCCTGCAATGGTTGGGGCGGGCGTGAGTGGCGATTTTGCCCGTAAATCGCCGATGTTTGTGTTGGAGCCGATGACCATTTTTTCCGCCATTGCCACACACACCCAAAAAATCGGCTTGGTGGCGACTTATTCCACGACCTACAACCTGCCCTATAATTTGGCACGCCAACTCAAAACGCTGGACATCATCAGTGGTGGGCGTATCGGTTGGAATGCCGTAACCACAGGCACAAGAGAAGTGGCGTACAATTTTGGCAATAAGCCCTTGCCTGACACCACCACTCGTTATGAGATGGCACACGAAATGGTAGAAGCGGTGCAAACGCTGTGGGGGACTTTTGGCGAAAATGCCTACATCACCGACAAAGTGTCAGGACAATTTGCCGATATGAGCCAAATCAAGCCTGCCAATTATCAAGGCAAGCATTATCAAGTCAAAGGGGCATTGCCGATTCCAGTCACACCACAAGGTCAACCGCCGATTTTTCAGGCAGGTCCAAGTCCTGAGGGGGTGGAGCTGGCAGGACGCTTTGCCAGTGGCGTGTATGCCAATCCGTTTAGCATTGATGAGGCAAGAAGTTACCGCAATGTGTTAAAACAAAGCGCTTTGGCTCACGGCAGAAATCCTGATGAAATCAATATGTTTAGTGGATTTATGTTTACCATTGGCGACAGTTATGAAGAAGCGCTCGCTCGCCGTATGCAGCTCCTTGATTTTATGAGTGATGAGGAATTTAATGGGCAAATTCGCTATTTATCGGCGATGATTGGGGTGGATTTGACAGGGCGAGATGTGAATGAGCCTTTGCCGGAATATCTACAAAATCAGGCAAGCCCACACCCCCACGACCCGCGTTCGCCAAGAGCGGTGGAGCTGATTCAGCGTGGAATGTCGCCCAAAGAAGTGCTGGCAAATGGCGTGATTAACTATCACCCTGTGGTGGTGGGTACGGCAAGCGATGTGGCGGATTTTATGGAAGAATGGTTTAAGGCAGGGGCAACGGACGGCTTTTCGCTCGCTCCGGACAGCCAAAAAGGGGTAAGCGATTTTGTGGAAAAAGTCGTGCCGATTTTGCAAGAGCGAGGCATTTATCATCTTGATTATGAAGGGGATACCTTACGTGAGCATTTGGGCGTGGGTTATCAGTATGGGCTAAAAGCATAGCCTTTATGTTTGAAAACAAACTGACCGTTTGCTACACGCAAGCGGTCTTTTTCCTCAAAACTTTGCAAATTTAGACCGCACTTTCCACCTGCCAACACTTCCCACCGTCTAATTTCTCGATAAAAAAATCCATCACCGCTTGCACATTCACTGGGCGATAGGTGCTTTGTGGGGTGAGCATTGAGATAAAAATCTCGCTCTCTTGGCTGGAAATCAGCTGGTCGGGCAGCACTTGCACCAGCGTGCCGTTGCGTAGCTCGTGATGCACCGCCCAATCCGGCATCATCAGCAAACCGCCGCCGTTTACCGCTGTTTCAATCAAGCTGTTGGCATTGTTGCTGATCAGCATCGGCTGTGCCTCAATCTGCTTCCCTTGTTTGCCAAACCGCCAATGTAACACGCCCAACTGCCCTCGATAAAACAAGCCTTGATGTTGAGGCAAATCGCTCAACTGCTTGAGCGTGCCGTGTTGGGCGAGATAGCTCGGTGAGGCAAGCAGAAAATGGCGTTGCGGGGCAATGATCCGCAGTTTCAGATTACTGTCCACCAATGCCGATACCCGAAAAATCACGTCCGCCGTTTCACTATACGGATCGATAAAATCATCGGTCTGGGTGAGCTGAATATGCAATTTCGGATAACGGCGGTGCAACTCCGCCAAGTGGGGTGCAATATGTTTCTGCCCGAAGAATACCGGTGCATTCAGGCGAATAATGCCGTGCGGCTCTTGGTTGCTACGATGAAGTTCTTCATTTAGGCTCTGGAACTGGCTCAACATTGCATGAGCGTGCTTGGCAAACTGTTCACCCGCTTGGGTCAAACTCATCGCACGGGTGTTTCGGTAAAACAGCGTTTGCCCAAAATCATCTTCAAGCTGTTTGATTTGCCGAGAAATGACCGAACTTGCCACATCGTAACGACGAACCACTTCGGAAAAATTCTTTTCTTTGGCAACGGCTAAAAAGAGTTCTAGGGCGTAAAAGGTGATGTTTTTAGGGTTCCTTTGTGCAAAATTAGGAAAAGTATTTTGTGATTGGTGTGATTTTAACATATTTGATGATATGACTGCGAAAAAAATCCTAAAAATTGTTTTTTTTAAGTTCTTTATTGGTAACTAATGTTATGTTATATTATAAAATAATTTAATATTGAGAAGTTTTTTATGAAACAGTTTAAATCATCAATCCATTTATCGGAGCAAGCAGCTTTGCTTGTACAGGAGGTTGCTACAAAGATTGCGAAACTTGGTGGCTGTCAGGCGGTGGAGGCAAAGCAATTAGCACAAGAGACCGCTAATATCTTGCTTAGCACTCATTTTAATGAAATTCAAAAGTTAGAAATTCAAAAATTTATCAAACAGGAAACTTGTGTGATTGTTTTTGAAAATCTCTATGATAAAAATATAGACGGTTCTAATATTGAACTACCTAGTAGTTTACCGTCTATGCAGACACTGGAAACTGATTTGGAGTGTTTAAAATTATCTGCCTCTAATCAAATTTTGTTAGCAACAGTAGAGCAATTTGCTTTTGCTTACGATATTGATAATTATGGAAAAATTATGCGTTTGGTTGGCAACTTCAAAGGTGGCGGAGCAACTAAATTAGCCAATGAAGACGCAAGTAAGGCAGATAAAAGTTCTCATTCTGGTATTGCATTGGGTGCTCACACAGAGGCACCCTATCATTCTGCTACAAAAGTTGTAGATAGTCATTCTCCTGCTCCATCATCATTGGTTTTGACTGCACGCTATAATCCACTATCAGAGCCAACTACCGTCATTCCGTTACAACCAATATTAGAACAATTACATTATATGGAGTTGTTAGCATTAACAACTAATAATTTTGATTTTACTCGTAGTGAAACTTTTACTGACGGAAAAGGTACTGGTGGTTCAAAAGTAGCTATTGTGGAATTTAATGACGATGGTGTTATCGGTATTAAATATAATTCTTATCGTTTTACAGCTAATACAAATGCACCTGAAGAAGTTAAATTAGCATTAGATAAATTTAATTCTTTGATTGATAATGCCGCAGCTTATAAAATCAATCTTCAACCAAGTACTTGTATGATTATAAATAATACATTAGCACTTGATTGTCGTGATGTTATCCAAGATAATAGAAGATTGCTAATTCGTATTTTTGGGTATAAAAATAATATTGAATGCATAAAATTGCAAGATAATCCAGCACTAGTACAAGGATAATAGAAGTGGATTTATATATTATTACAATATTAGGCTTTGTTGCAATGGTAGCTGGTTTTATTGATGCTATTGCGGGTGGGGGCGGGCTTATTACGCTTCCTGCCTTGTTGCTAGCTGGTGTTCCACCTGTATCTGCCATTGCAACCAATAAGCTACAAGCTGCTGCTGCAACCTTGTCTGCAACTATTTCTTTTGCTCGCAAGGGTTTGATTGACTGGAAAAAAGGCTTGCCTATTGCGTTAATGTCTTTTTTGGGCGGAGCGATTGGTGCTGTATCAGTCAATCTTATTCCCAAACACATACTATTAACAATAGTGCCGATTTTATTGATATGTGTTGCTATTTATTTTATGTTTTCACCAAAATTGGATGACAGCAAGGAAGGGCAGGCAAAAATATCGTATTTTTTATTCAGTCTAATTATTGCTCCTGTATTGGGATTTTATGATGGCATATTCGGTCCAGGTGTAGGTTCATTTTTCCTAATAGCGTTTATTGTATTGCTGGGCTGCAAATTACTTAATGCAATGTCTTATACTAAACTTGCTAATGTTGCTTGTAACTTTGGCTCGCTGTCTGTATTTTTATTTTATGGAGCAATTATTTTTCCTGTCGCCATCACAATGGCAGTTGGTGCTTATATTGGTGCTAATTTGGGGGCGAGGTTTGCGGTTAAATTTGGCTCAAAGCTTATAAAGCCATTACTTATCATTATCAGTATTTCAATGGCTCTCAAATTGCTTTTTGATAAAAATAATCCAATGTACCAATATATCATCACTCTTTTGAATTAAGTTATACCCCTGCAAGCACAATAGCTCGTAGGGGTAATTTTATTTTAATCTATATCTAATAATTTTAAATATTTCCAAAAACTGATTAGGATTTTCATTAAACCAAGCACCCAAAGTATGTGGAGCATTTTCTAAAATAATTTCTTGAAATAAATCAGGATTGCTATATTCTTTATAGATTTGACTGACTCCATTTGGGATAACCGGGTCATACTTTGGGCGAATTAAAGTTAATTTTCCTTGAAATTTTGGTAATAAATCTTTGGCATTTGTTCTATGCCAGTTACCCTGTTCTCTCAATGCGAGTTTAAAATTTTCACCAAATTCAATATCCATAATATCTTTGGCATATAAAGCAGGGGAAAATAAAGTAAGCGATTGAATATTTGGAAAATATTTCAATAAATTTACTGCAATTTGCCCACTCATACTCCAAGCAAATAAATGTATATTTAAACATTTAAAATAATTGATGACCGTTAATGCTTGCTCTGTTTTAATAGCAACAGATGACGGATTATGATGACTACTTTCTCCGTGTCCTGAATAATCAAAGCTAATCACATTGTAATTGTGGTTTTGTAATATTTTTGCCACAGGTTCTAATACAGATTGATTGGTTTCTCCTGCACCGTGCAATAATATGATTGTATCGCCAACACCTATATAATGTCTGGCAGACAAAATCTCATTTTGATACGAAATCAAGTATTTTTTAAACATTTGTATATTCGCCATCAATATTCATATTATTCTATTAACTGCTTAGGGTTATACCCACAAAAAGGTTATTTTGCTTGATTTTATATGGGTTGTAAACCAATTTTGAGGTTCATTTGTGCTAAATTGGCAAAAGTGTTATGTGATTGTTGTTATTTTAACAAAATTTAAAAAGCCATTACAATATGCTCACTTCACAGGATAGGGCATTTGGCTTTATCTATTATTCATTATTTTAATAAGGTTTTTTATGAAAACATTATCCAAAATCAGCACGGCGTTATTGCTTGCAGGCTCGCTTTTTAGCTCAGTGGCAATGGCTCACGGTACGCATTCGCATTCACACGCAGTTTATCAACCCACAGAAAATGCCGTAGCACAAAAACGCACCCAAGTGGACGGCTACTATCGTATGATGCTTGGCGATTATGAAGTTACCGCTTTGTATGACGGCTATTTGTCCATTGGCGTTCCTGCTTATCAAAATTCACCAGATTGACCAAAAAACAATTAGATGAGTTGATTTCAGGGCAATTTCGTCCAATGCTTCCAGATGGTGGCGTGCAAACGGCTGTTACGGGATATTTGATTAACACAGGCAAAAATTTGGTGCTACTTGACGCAGGTTCTGGCGATGTGTTTGACGATAAAGTGGGTAAATTAGCCGAAAGTTTGATTAAATCAGGCTATCGTCCTGAACAGGTGGATATTATCATTCCAACGCGTTTGCATTTTGACCATTTTAGTGGCGTAACTCGCAATGGCAAAATGGAATTTCCTAATGCAACGGTTTATATCGCTAATCAAGAAAAAGCGTTTTGGTTAGATACACCAATCAAAGAAATGCCCGAGCATACGCAGAAATATGCACAGTGGACACGAGATGCAATCGCCCCTTATGCGGTGGCAGGGCGTGTGAAGTATTATAATTTGGGCGATGAGATTATACCGAATTTCAAATCGGTGGCAACCACAGGGCATACTCCGGGGCATTCCAGCGTAGAAGTGACTTCCAATGGCGAAAGCTTATTTGTATGGGGTGATTTATTGCATAATCACGCCTTGCAATTACCTGAACCTGAGGTCGCTGCGGAATTTGATGTCGATGCAAAAGGGGCAAGACAAGCTCGTTTAGACATTCTGCCACAATTAGCCGAGCGCAAAGTGTGGATTGCAGGTGCACACCTTCCATTCCCCGGTTTAGGACATCTGCGCAAAGAAGCCAAAGGTTTCTCTTGGGTGCCGGTTGAATATAAACCGCTTGAATATTAATATTCATTAGATACCACACCGTTTGAATGAAGGTTCAAGCGGTGTTTTTCTTTGCAAAATCGGCAAAACCGTTTTTCAGGCAGCCTGAAAGTCCATTTATGCCAATTTGGCAAAAGTGGTTGAGCAATTCAAACGGTGTTTTTCTTTTAAAATTTTACAAAATAACCTTTTCTGACAGCCTGAAAAATATTCCGCTATTCTTTTTCTTTAATACCTTGAATAATCTGACACTTATCAACCGTTTTATTTTCACAACCCACAAATTGCATTAAAAAAGTTTTAACTTGTTGTAGTTCTGTGATTTGTTCGTCCAAATATGCCAAATGTTGCTCAGCAAGTGCATTGACTTCATTGCATTGTTTGGTAGGCGTTTGTTGTAATTGCAACAGTGTTTTGATGTTATTTAAAGAAAAACCGATATTGCGACAGGCTTTGATAAAGCGTAATTGAGCAAGTGTTTGTTCGTCAAATACACGATAGCCATTTTGTTGGTGCGTGGGGCTGATTAAGCCTTGTTTTTCATAATAACGAATGGTTTCCAAATGCACGCCTGTCTGTTCGCTGGCTTGTTTTATTTTAAAAAATTTTGACATTTTGGCTTGACCCTGTAATGACTACGGAGTTTATAGTATAGCAAATTTTCATCTTAAAACAGGAGCAAAAAAAATGGCGTGCCAAAATTGTTGTGGTTCAAATCAGCCCATTCATCAATCGCCCAAGTACAAAAAAGCCTTGTGGATTGTCTTGATATTAAATTTATCAATGTTTTTTGTGGAAATTGTGATGGGGGTTAAATCAGGTTCAACTTCGCTGTTGTCGGACAGTTTGGATTTCTTGGGCGACAGTGCCAATTATTTGATAAGTTTGATTGTTTTGCCAATGGCGTTAAGTTACCGAGCCAAAGCATCTATGGTTAAGGGGCTAACGATGGGCGGTTTTGGTTTATTTATTTTAATGACGACCATTTATCGTGTGTTTTATGGGGAAATGCCCAGTTATTCTGAAATGAGCATTGTGGGATTTTTGGCGTTATTGGTCAATGTGTCGGCATTGTTGATATTATTAAAATTTCGTGATGGCGACAGCAATGTCCGCAGTGTGTGGGTGTGTTCCCGAAACGATGCGATTGGTAATGTGGCGGTAATTTTGGCGGGTATGGCAGTTTATTTCTTTCAATCAAAATATCCTGATTTAATTGTGGCGTTTGTTTTGGCATTTTTGGCATTACAAGCCAGTCAAGAAATCATCAAAAGGGCTTGGGCGGAATTAAAAGTCAGTTAATTTAAAACACCGTTTGGATTGATGTTCAAGCGGTGTTTTTATTTTTAAATTTTGCAAAATAACTTTCAGGCTGCCTGAAAAACCTACACCCCTTTATTCCCCAGCGATTTTCGGTTTATCCACCACACCAGCGACAACATCACAGGCACTTCCACCAGCACACCGACCACCGTTGCCAATGCCGCCCCCGAGTGCAAACCGAACAAAGAAATTGCCACCGCCACCGCCAATTCAAAAAAATTACTCGTGCCAATCAAGCACGCAGGGGCGGAAATTTCGTGTGGTAATTTGAGCCATTTTGCCAAAACGTGAGTCAAGGCAAAAATGCCGTAAGTCTGTGCCAGCAGGGGAATAGCAATCAGCAGAATAATCAAAGGGTTGGCAATAATGGTTTGGGCTTGAAAGGCGAATAGCAACACCACCGTCAAAATCAAGCCCATCACGGAAAAGGGTTTTAGGCTGCCTGAAAATTGTGCCACCGATTTACCCGATTTTTGTAAATAAGAGCGGGTAAGCCAGCCTGCCAGCAAGGGCAACAGCACATATAAAACCGTGCTTAAAATCAAGGTATTCCACGGAATCTCTATGTCGCTTACGCCGAGCAATACGCCTGCAATCGGAGCATACGCCACAATCATAATCAAATCATTGACCGAAACCTGCACCAAAGTGTAATTGGGGTCGCCTTTGACCAGTTGCGACCACACAAACACCATTGCCGTACACGGTGCCACGCCCAGCAAAATCATGCCGGCAATGTATTCTTGTGCCGACTGTGCGTCCACCCAACCTGCAAAAAACACCCGAAAAAATAACCAGCCGAACATCGCCATCGTAAACGGCTTGACCAACCAGTTGATAAATAAGGTTAAAAATAAGCCCTTTGGTTTTTTGCCCACGTCTTTGATTGCCGACCAATCAATCTGAATCATCATCGGATAAATCATCAGCCAAATCAGTATCGCCACAGGCAAATTCACATGAGCCACTTCCAAAGATGCAACCCATTGAAATACATTGGGAAACCAAACACCCAAAACCACGCCCAGCACAATCGCCAACGCCACCCAAAGGCTTAAAAAACGTTCAAACAAACCCATGATTTACTCCTTATGATTAATAATTTCGCCGTCTTCTTTGACAAACGGGGTCGCAAAAGGCGGTAAAAATGCCAAAACTGTTTCGGACGGACGGCATAATTTCACACCTTTTTCACTCACCACAATCGGACGATTGATTAAAATCGGTTCACGAAGCATGGCGGAAATGAGCTCGTCATCGCTTAATTTTTCATTTTGCAAATCAAACGTTTCATACGGAGGCACATTGGTTCGCAGCAATTGGCGAGGCGTGATGCCCATGCGTTTGATTAAATCACGCAAAGTCGTTTCACTTGGCGGATTTTTCAAATATTCAATCACTTGTGGCTCAATACCAGCGTGGCGGATGAGTGCTAGTACATTGCGTGAAGTACCGCAGTTTGGGTTGTGATAAATGGTGATGTTCATAGTTACTCCAATCTTTCAAGAAATATAGAAATATTTGGCAATAATTTTTCAGGCTGCCTGAAAATCACTGGCAAGATTCGCCTGTTTGAGAACAGCAGTTTTGGGTCAGAAAATGGGTCAATGCCATCATCAAATCCAGCTCGGCAAAATAACGCATGTGCCGTCCTTCCTGCACCACACGCACAAGCCCCGAATGCAACAGGCTTTTTAGATGAAAAGACACATTATTCGGGGCAAGGTTAAGCTGTTTTGCCAAGTCGCCAGCAATCATGCCAGTACTGCCTGCGGCGGTAAGTTGTTGAAAAATCGCCAGTCTTATCGGAGAAGACAGGCTCTCAAAGAGTTTGCTTGCTTGTATCGTATTCATAGGCGTAATTATAACAAGAAATTTCAATATTTCAAGTATGATTGAAGTGTTTTTTAATTGCCCGAAGCCACCTTTCCAAATACGAAAACCCACTTCCCATTTTTCGCTATTCTTATCCTAATTTCAATACATTAAAATACGCTCATTCCATTTCATAAATAAGGTAAAAAAATGACCAAACAAATCCAATTCACCCAAACAGGTTCGCCTGATGTCCTGCAAATCGTTGATGTACAAATCCCCGCCCAAAATCGGGCGAAGTGCAAATCCAAATCCAAGCCATAGGCTTAAACCGTGCCGAAATGATGTACCGAGAAGGGGCGTATGTGATTGACCCTGTATTCCCTGCGACTTTGGGTTATGAAGGGGCAAGCGTGGTTGTGGCTATTGGCGAGGGTGTGAACGAAGTTGCCATTGGCGATAAGGTCAGCGTCATTCCGTCCTTTATGTTTACCGAATACGGCACTTATGGCGAGATTGTCAATATGCCCAAACACGCAGTCGTTAAGCACCCTGATAATTTATCAATGGAACAAGCGTCCGCCAGTTGGATGGCGTTTATTACCGCTTATGGCGGACTGATTGAGTTTGGCAAAATGCAAAAAGGCGATGTGGTGGTGCTGGGCGGTGCAACCAGTTCGGTTGGTTTAGCCAGTATCCAAATCGCCAAAATGCAAGGGGCAACCGTGATTGCCTTGTCTCGCACCCACGCCAAAGGCGATGTGCTTTTGGAAAAAGGGGCGGATTTTGTGATTGCCACAAGCGAAGACGATGTAACCGCCAAACTGTTTGAAATCACAAACGGCAAAGGCATCAATGTGGTGTTTGACCCTGTGGGCGGGCAAGAAGCGTCCAAAATTTTTCACGCAATGGCACAAGACGGTCGCTACATCATTTATGGGGCGTTAAGCCACGATGACATCGCTGTGCCTGTGTTCCCAATTTTGGGCAAGCATTTGACCGTGCGGGGGTATGAACTTTTTGAAATTACCACCGTGCCTGAAAAATTGGCACAAGCCAAAACCTTTGTCTATGACGGCTTGGCAAACGGTCAGTTACGCCCTGAAATTGACAAAATCTTTGCCTTTGATGAAATGGTTAAAGCCCACGAATATATGGCAAGCAATCAGCAGATTGGGAAGATTGTGGTGAAGGTTTGATTGATTTTTAAGTGAAATGCCGTTTGAACAATGTTTCAGGCGGTGTTTTTGTTTTTTTGGGCTAGTTAAAATTCAAAATTTCAATTTTTGAAAAATAAATTTACAAAAATCACCATTAAGTTATTAGTTTTAAGATACTAGCAATTATAATTATTTGTTAACAGTAAAAAATGATGACCAAACCAATAACATTGATTTGGGAATAAAACAGTTCAATAAATTATACTGAAAAACAAGCAATGTCTTTATCTTGTTAAAATAACTATAAATACATAACTATTATTTATTTTATTTGGGGCTGTCCTAGATAATGACTAAAAACTCCATTTAGGTTAAAATAACCCAGTGAGAAAAAGTCGTCTAAGTCAGTACAAACAAAACAAACTCATTGAGCTGTTTGTTGCAGGTGTTACTGCAAGAACGGCAGCTCAATTAGCCAATGTAAATAAAACAACAGCTGCTTACTATTTTCACCGATTACGCCTACTCATCTATCAACACAGTCAGCACCTAGAAATGCTAGATGGCGAAGTTGAAGCTGATGAGAGCTATTTTGGCGGAACACGCAAAGGTAAGTGTGGTCGTGGTGCAAGCGGTAAGACTGCGGTATTTGGCTTATTAAAGCGAAATGGCAAGGTTTATACCGTTGCCGTACCTAATACAAAGTCAGCCACTTTATTGCCCATTATACGAGAAAAAGTAAAGCCTGACAGCATTGTTTACACAGATTTCTACGAAAGCTATGATGTGCTTGATGTTAGTGAATTTAATCACTTTGGAATCAATCACAGTACGCACTTTGCAGAAAAACAAAATCACATTAACGGAATAGAGAATTTTTGGAATCAGGCAAAACGCCATTTACGCAAATTTAACGGTGTTCCCAAAGAACACTTTGAGCTTTATCTTAAAGAATGCGAATGGCATTTTAATAACAGTGACCTTAAATCTCAAATTTCCATTTTAAAACAATTATTTAAGGGCAGTTTGGGTTAGTTATCTAGGACAGCCCCATTTGTTTTACTCAACCCAATCAGATATTCAACCAATCCAACAATAGTCGTACTCGGATTGTCTGTATTATTTTCCACCGATTCTTGATTGACTCTTTTGGTATTTTGAATGGCAAAATTTAGTTTATCTTTCAATAATACAAATATATCATTTTGTCCCTTTTCATAGGTTGGAATATATTTTTTAAGCTCTTTAATAACATTATCGGCAATACTATTTTTACCAGATGCTGAAAATGGCTGTGTTGTATAAACAAAATGTAATAATAACCAATACTCAAAACAAGGAACAGAACAAACTACAAAGAATGGCTTTTTGTTTTTCCCTGTTGATAATTGTTTGATTTTATTGATGGCATCTTGATATTTTGGGTGCGCATCTTTATCAAACACACAATAAACCCTATCAAAACAATTCCCATCTTGTTTGGATTTTTCATACTCTTTAATGGCTTTATCAACGATACTCATTGGGTCAGAACCGCAATCACCTGTTATCTTAATGTTTGCGGTATCCAATTTATAAGCCGAACGCAAACCATTAAAATAAAATGGTTCTGTTTTCTCACCTTCACAAACAATCAAAACTCTATCATGATTTTTTCTTTCAGTTTTCTTGCGTTTTTCTTTGGCGGCTCGTAATTTGCGTTTTTTAAATAAATCATCACTACCCATTATTTATTGCTCCAAAATAAAATGGTCAATAAATGGCACTGCTCCATATCCGCCCGACAAATAAACATTTTCTAAGTTTTCTTTGCCTTTTTTGGGGCTAAAATCAGATAAAGGATACAAAATAGATGATTGTTGCTTGCTGCGTTCGCAAAACCAAATTTGGTCTCTACGAAAGATATTTTGATTTAGAATAGAAGTTTCATGCGTTGTAAAAATAAGTTGGGCGTGTCTTGGGTTGGACTTGGGATTATGAAATAAATCAACCAAAAATTGTACTAATTTAGGGTGTAGATTTTGATTTAATTCATCAATAAATAAAATCCTGCCATTCATTAAAATATCTAAAATGGGACCAGAAAAAGCAAAGAATTTTTGTGTGCCATCTGACTCTTCATCAAAATCAAAATAAACAGGATTACCCAAATCATCATAATGCAACAATTCAATGCTATCAATTTGTTTGGTTCCTTTTAAGGCTTTCACTAAATGATTTTTTAACTCGGGAGGCATATCGTCAGGCAGTTTGGATTCATCAAAATCCTCAATTTGAACTTTAATATCATGAATATTAAAATCAGCAGTCCTTAGCAGGCGAATGATTTCATTTTTTTGTTCTTTAGTGCATAGCTGAGCGGTGTAACTTGGGCTTAACCCATCAACACCAATAAATGCCAATGTTTTATCAAACCAATCAAATAAAGGCTTTAATTGCTCACTATTTAATTGCACCGCAGTAGATAAAAATAAGGCGTTATCTCTTGTAGATTCTTGCCACAAGCGTTTGTTACCCAAAAATAATGAACTAAATTGCCAAGTATGGCGTTTTTCATCATTAACCCAAACCCGTTCAAACCATTTTTGTGGGCGATTTTTTGGATAGGCATAAAGCCATTCATCATAAATTTGATATTTATCTGCTGAAAAACCGTACTGATAGCGGACACCATCAATGACAAAAACCACTTCAAACTCAGATGGTTCTGTGATGTTTTTTTGATTAAGTTTAAAAGGTGTTACATCAAGTTCATCGCCACGCTGTGATGTGGTTGTTACAATCTGTTCCATCAAGCGGAAAGCCTTAATGAAATTGGATTTGCCACTGGCATTTGCACCGTAAATGGCAACTGAATGTAGCAAATGCAAATCCTTTGCCTTTACAACCGAATAGGCGTTATCTGGCAACTCATCGCTGTGCGATTTAACCATACTTAAAGTTTGTCTTTCATCAAAAGACAGGCAATTTGCCACGCTAAATTCAATTAACATATATTTTCAAGCTATTTTTTGGAAAAATTTTCCATAAAATATCATGCAATTTAACAAAAATCAAGTGGACACTTCTCATGTTTAAGTCAATCCGTGTGAAAATTTTTATTGATTTATACCAATCTGGCAAAAGATTTTTGATATTCTTGCTATTTTTACAAAACCAAAAATCCCTTAAAATACGCCCATTCTCATTATTTTTAAGGCAAAACAATGAACTTATCGCCCATTTTCAATCAAGTTTTTCAAGCCCATACGCTCTCGTTTGGCTTAATCGCCCCCTTTATGGGCTATCAAAGCCACATTCCAGACAATTTGACCGCCATTGCCGACAATGAAGGCTGGCTGAAAACTTGGGTTTTTCGGCATTGTGGGTGCGAGATGTGCCGTTTTACGACCCCCATTTTGGCGATGTCGGGCAGGGGCTTGACCCAATGGTTACGCTGGCGTTTTTGTCCGCCCACACCCAAAAAATCGCCCTTGGCACGGCAGGGTTGATTGCCCCTTTGCGTAGTCCCATTCACATTGCCAAAATGGCGACAAGTGTGGATAGTTTGAGTCATGGACGGTTTTTATTGGGCTTATCCTCTGGCGACAGACCTGTGGAATACCCTGCATTTGGGGCTGATTTTGCCTCTCGTAGCGAGCGTTTTCGTGAAAGCATTGAGTTGATTAAAACCTTGACCGAACAGGATTTTCCCCATTTTAACGGCAAGTATTATGGCGATTTGACAGGGAATTTGGATTTGCTCCCCAAGCCTGATTGTCCCTTGCCAGTCGTGGCGATTGGGCGAGCAAGGCAGGAAATGGACTGGCTTGCCAATGTGCCTGATGCGTGGCTATGGCACGGTGTGAACCCCGATGACACGGCAAACATCATCAAAACGCTTGACGATTTATGCCAAAAAGAGACGCCAACCGCCTTTGGCTATGCTCAATTTGTGGAAGTGTTGGCGGATAAAAACGCAAAAGCCCAGTTGTTTGACAACATTTATTTGCGTGGCGGAGCAAACGGCTTGGCGGATTTTTGGGCAAAAGAACAAGAAAAAGGCGTAACGCATTTGGCGTTAAATTTAAAACCCACGCAAAGACCAGCCGATGAAGTGCTGACGGAATTGGCGGAATGTGTGTTAAGTCGGTTTTGAGTAACAATGCCGTTTGAAAAATATTTCAGACGATATTTTTGTTTTCAGCCAGCCTGAAAATGGATTTTAAATAATCTTTCCAAAAAAGAAAACCAACTTCCCATTTTTTGCCATTCAAATTTTAAAAATTGAATCTTATAATACGCCCATTCCATTTATTTTAAAGAGAAAATTTTATGAAAAAATTCGCCAGCACCGCCCTTGCCCTAACCCTTGCCACATTGGGCGTAGCGTGCACGCCAATCAACCAAACAATCCACGCCACACCACGCATTCAGACGGCAACCATTGACACCGCCAAAGAAGTTGCTCAATTAAGCTATATTGAAAATCTAAAAAGCCCCGAAGATTTGGTGCAAATCCCCAATTCCAAATGGATTATCGCCAGCGGAATGACGCACCACAGCGGTTTGTATTTGATTGACAGCCAAACAAAAACCGCCCAACGCTTAATCGCCCCAAAAGCCGATAAACCGTACAGCCAATTTCAAAACAGCCAGCCACAACCGCACGCCGATGAAATGCAAATTCACGGTTTGAGCATTCGTGCGATTGGCTCTGGCAAGTCGCTTTTGTATGCGGTCAATCACAATGGTTTTGACAAAAACATCACGCGTGAAACCATTGAAATTTTTGAAGTAAATACAAGCACCGCCACACCGACCATCACTTGGCTTGGCAATGTACCAATGCCCAAAGACGACAAGGGCAGAATTTGGCAGGTAACAGCGTGGTGTCAGGGGCGGACGGGGCGATTTACACCACCGTGATGATGCACCCAGAACACAATTTAACAGAAATGATTGCAGGCAAAATCACAGGGGCGGTGTATCGCTGGACACCGACCACACAAAAATTTGAAAAAATTACAAGGTTCGGAGTTTAGCGGTAATAACGGCATTGAGCTATCCAAAGACGAAAAGCACATCTATGTCGCCCACATGAAAAACATGAGTAAACTCACCAACACCAACCCTACCACAGTCGTGGCAACTGCACAGCTTGATTATGGCGTGTTTGATAATCTGCATTGGGTGGGTGACAAACTCATCACCGCAGGATCAAGAACCCAAAACTGCGGTCAAACGATGACCTATGATTGCCTAAAAGATTTTCACGTTACGATCATTAATCCTGATAATTTAGCGGTAAAATCACTTTATCAAGGTAAATATACTGCCGATTTTAGTGGGGTTTCGACTGTGCTAATGATGGATAATACTTATTATCTAGGCTCGTTTTATAGAGATAAAATGGCGTATTTTGAAGGTAAATAGCAAAAAACAAAATACCGTCCAAATGGGCGGTGTTTTGTTTTTGTGATCATTTTAATGCATTCAGTACGACATCCCGAAGCCAGCGATGCGCTATGTCGTGTTCGGTGCGCTCGTGCCATGTCATCATCATGGTAAAGCCATCAACAGGGATTGGTGGGCTTTGCAGATGAACGTTCGGCAGGGTCTGGGCTAGGTGCTTGGGCAGTACCGCCACCAGATCGGATTCTTGTAGCAGCTGCGGCAATAGCGAGATGTGATTGACCGACACCATGACGTTGCGTGTTCGTCCCAGTCGTTGTAAGGCGATGTCGGTCGCACCGCTGAACTCGCCGCCGTTATAGGACAGCATCGCGAAGGGCAGTTCACAGAACTCATCCAGCGTCAATGTGGTATTCGCCATGGGGTGGGATTTACTCATCGCGCAGACGTAGGTCTCTTCGTATAGCACGGACTGGAACATGTCGCTGCTTAGGTGGTTTTGACTCACCAATGCCAGATCGATTTTGTTCTTCTCGAACAGCGTTTTGATGTTGTGCCCCTGTACGGGCAATAGGGCGGCCTTCACATTCGGGGCAAGCCGTCTCAGCCTTAGAATTAAAGGCAGGGCGATGATCTGCTGCACATAATCCATCGCCGCGATGCGAAGAGTTATGTCTAGCTTCTCAGGTTCTAGCTTTGGCGGTGACAGCATCGAGCCGACATCTTGCAATACTTTGCGTGCGATCTGCCCAAGCGCAACCGCCCGATCGGTGGGCTGCATGCCATGCTGAACGCGTACAAATAAAGGATCGTCAAAACTGTCTCGCAGACGATTTAAGATGCCACTCATCGCAGGCTGAGTGACAGACAGACGATGAGCGGCACGGCTGACATTGCATTCGTCCAGCAGGACAACAAAGGCCTTGAGTAGGTTTAGATCTAGGGTTCTGATGTCGGTCATTTTTGTATTTACTTAATTACAATTTTCCACCGATACCTTTGAATTTCTCCACAAAATTAGCAATTTTTTGGAAAATACTTTGTTTGGCGGTCAAATAGTTGGGGTTGAGTGGGCTCATTCTGGGTAAGACACTATTTAAATCCGTACCATTCTCGCTGGCATATTCGCGCTTGAGCGAGAGCATCAGGTAGCGCTTGGCCGCCTCGGTATTTAAACCATTCTCTTCAATCAGGGCTTCTGCTTCTTGTTGCTGTTTTCCTTGAGCGAACTGGTAAAATTCATCCAGAATAGACGGCTTGTCTTCGATGGCATCCAAATTGGTTTCATTGATGAAATCCACCACCAAAGTTTCTTTGGCGCGGTTGCCGATACTGGCGCGGATGGTACGGCGGATTTCTTCCACCAAAGCGCTTTTGTCTTTGATTTTTTTATTGTGTTCAAAAATCAGCTCCAAAATATAGTCCAAGTTGATTTCTTGTGATTTTAACAAATCCACTTCAAAAACCACATCATCCCAATCGATTTGGCTCTGGTTTTGCTTCTCTGATTCTTTTTGCTGGCGTAGCCAATCGCGGATGTCGTTATAGGTAGAACGATAATCCTGCACCACTCTTTCAGACGGCATCGGTACGCTCTGGATAGCAGTGAAATCATCATCGCTTAAATGGAACTTTTCTTTAAATTCTGCTACTGCAGCGTCATCATCGAGATTAACCGTCTGTATTTCTTTGAGTGCGGTAAATTCATCGTAATTCTGTAAAACATTTTCCACACGCAGGTATTCGCCGAATAGTTTGGCGAATTCTTTTTTGTCCTTCTCGGTGACGATGCTGTCAGGATCAGGGAAACGGGTGTTTAATTCCTGCACCACCTCCAGGTAGCCGCGTCGTGCTTCACCGGTTTGCTGGTCGGTGTAGCCCTCCATATATTCTTCGTAGCTTTTCTCTAGCACCACGTTTTTGGTGTTTTTGTCACCGAATAGGGTAATGGCATCAATGGTCGCCTGCTCCAAGTCGCGGAAGGTGACGATATTGCCAAATGACTTGGTAGCGTCATAAATGCGGTTGGTGCGTGAATAAGCTTGCATTAAACCGTGATAACGCAGGTTTTTATCCACGAATAAGGTGTTTAGCGTCGGCGCATCAAAGCCGGTTAAAAACATACCAACCACAATGAGCAAATCCACTTTCTCCGCTTCTGGCAACGGTTTACCATAATCATCTTTGCCTTTAACACGCTTTGACAAATCTTTATAGTAGTTTTGAAAAGATTTACTTTCAGTGCTGTAATTGGTTTTATAGCGTGTGTTATAATCTGCAATCGCCATATCCAAAAACTCTTTGGCACTGCTATTCATTGCACTTGGTTCAAAACCCTCATCTTCAATATCGTCAACTGCGTCTTGGGCTTCATTGGCAGAAAATGAAAAAATGGTCGCTATTTTTAAAGGTTTTTCTTGCTCTTTTTGCAATGCTTTAAAAGCCTCATAATAGGCTTTGGCGGCATCCACGCTGCTCACGGCAAACATCGCATTAAAGCCCTTACCACCTGCATGTAAGCGGTGGGTTTTGTATCTAAAATTATCCAAAATATACTGAGTAATCTCGCGGATGCGCTCGGGATGCAAGAGTGCTTGTTTGTTTTCCGCAGCGGATAGTTTGTCCAAATCCTGCTCTTTCTCTAAAGATTTGAACTGTGGGCGGACATCGTTGTAATCAACCTTGAACTTCAATACTTTCTCATCGCGGATCGCATCGGTAATCACATAAGAATGCAGCTCGCGTCCAAATACCGACGCTGTGGTTTCCGCGCCCAAGGCGTTTTCCGGAAAAATCGGCGTGCCAGTAAAACCAAATTGGCAGAATTTTTTAAATTTCTTCTTCAGATTTTTCTGCGCTTCGCCAAATTGTGAGCGGTGGCATTCATCAAAGATAAACACTACTTGCTTGTGATAAATCGGCAGATTGTCTTCCGACTTCATCAGGTTATTTAGCTTTTGAATGGTGGTGACGATGATTTTGTTGTCGTCTTTATCCAGATTGAGCTTCAATCCTGCTGTGCTCTCCGAACCATTGACACTATCGGGCGAAAAGCGTTGGTATTCCTTCATGGTCTGATAATCAAGATCCTTTCTGTCCACCACAAAAAACACTTTATCGATAAATTCCAATTCGGTCGCAAGACGCGCCGCCTTAAAGCTGGTCAGCGTTTTGCCACTGCCTGTGGTGTGCCAAATAAAACCGCCGCTCTCGGTCGTGCTCCAGTTCTTGGCTTGAGCGGAACTTCTGATTTTCCATAAAATCCGTTCCGCTGCGGCAATCTGATAAGGACGCATGATCAGTAGCGTGTTCGACACATCGAACACCGAATAGCGCAGCAGCACCGACAACAGGGTGTTTTTCTGAAAGAACGTGGCGGTAAAGTCTTTTAAATCCTTAATCGGTGTATTGTCCGCACGCGCCCAATTCATCGTAAAGTCAAAGCTGTTCTTATCGCGGCGGGTAGTATTGGCGAAATAGCGCGTATCTGTGCCGTTGCTGATCACAAAAATCTGCAGAAACTTAAATAAAGAATTGTCGTGATTAAAGCTTTCTTTGGTGTAGCGGTGCACCTGATTGAACGCTTCACGAATCGCCATGCCGCGTTTTTTAAGCTCAATCTGTATCAAAGGCAGACCATTCACCAAGACCGTCACGTCATAGCGGTTGGCGTGGCTGCCGGTTTGGGCGAATTGGTTGATCACCTGCAAGTGGTTGCGGGTGATGTTCTTCTTATCAACGAGGTAGATATTTTGGATATGCCCATCATCAAACACAAAATCGCAGACATGATTGTCATGGATTTTGCGCGTTTTTTCAATCATGTTCTCAGACGGCCTATCAAGATACTCAAGCACGAAGCGCGCCCATTCGCCATCTGAGAACGCCATCGCATTGAGCCGCTCTAGCTGCTCGCGCACATTGGCCAGCAGCTTATCATGCGTGTTCAAGTCGCGGCGGTATTCGTAGCCCTGCGCCTGCAAATCCGCCACCAGCTCGCGCTCCAAATCGCTCTCGCTCTGATAGGCTGCACCTGACTGGTCGATTTTATCGTAGCTGTCTAGGACGATAAAGTGGTTGGTTTCGGCGATGGGGGTGGTTTGGGTGGTCATAACTATTGCTCTTTAAAATTAAATTACTAAGTCAATTTCTTCAAAAAATTCATTCATATTAATACAGCGTACTCCAAAATCATCAGCAATGTCTGGAATTTTTGCAGATTTAGCAGGGTAATTTTTGTTGAGATTGTAATTTCTTAATTCATCAGTAACAATAACCAAGTTTTCTTTTTTGGCAATCGCAATCAGCCAACCATCAGCAATATTTTCGTGTGCCCAACTTTTATCGCTTGTTAATACTTTGTCGTTGTAACAAGCGTGATTAGCAAGATGATTAATAACTTCTGCCCAGCACTCTGCATAATCTTTATGATTAAGAATGTTTCCATTATAGTTGTCTTTAATCCATTGGCGAAAATTGTCATCTTGGACATTTTCTTCCAATACAACTTTTGGTAAAACAATAGAACCATTCATAATTTCTTTAAATTTATACCAAAAACTAGGAAATATACCAAAACGATAATATCTGTCATAAAAATTAATATAGATATTACTATCCAAAATATATTTTTTCATTTAATCATTTCTCCCCAACCAGGGTTTTGTATCCGCTATATCCAACGCCGATAATGCGAAATGCGTCTGTATAAGAAATCTTGCGATTATTAACAGCAATACGCACATAATGTACAAATCTTGGGTCATACATAAATTTTATATTCTGATGATAATTGCCATTAGATTTTTTTTCTTCGTCAGGGCTGGCATTATAAAATTCAATTTCTTTTAATTTATCTTCCAATATTCTAATATGTTCTTTATATTCATCTTTTGCAATAATGCCTAAATCCAACAGACGACGAACAATAACAAACTCACTTACCTTAAATAAGTTTGCCAAGGCTTTTATATCTCTATTATCTTTGACTTTTTCCAAAAAAACTTGTCTTGGTGTCAATAACTCTGCTGTAACCCTATTAACAAAAGTCTCGGTTCTATCAAACTGATATTCACCAGTATCGACAATATTAAAAATAGCATTTTCACCAATAAATAAATGTACCAACTCGTGAACCAAAGTAAAAAGTTGTCCATTTTTACTGTCTTTTTGGTTGATAAATATAATCGGTGCTTTTTTGTCTAACAGGACAAAACCACGAAATTCACCCAAATTTAATGGACGGTGGGTATTGCTTTTTACCTTACCATTAAAAAATACAAAAACACCCAACCCATTAACCTTATTTCTAAAATAAGCTAACGGATTATTTTTACACTCTTTTTGAAAAAAAACTGGTATCCCTAATTTTTCTCTAATTGCCTCTGCGGTTTCAAAAATATCATCATCTATGCTAAATGTTCCAATAAAATCCAACTCTTCATCAATTTCGTTTTTCAAAAATTCTTGCTTTTCTTGCATTTCCTGTATGGTGTTTTTTAGCTCTTCGCTCATTGGCGATAAAAGCCCATCGGAATTAAGTGTTCTAAACTCCAATTTGACACTTTGGGTGTCTATTTTTCTATCCAACAAAAGTAGTCCAGTTGGTATATTAATTTTTTTGGCAATTTCAGACAACTGATTAAAAGTTGGCTGTTTCTCGCCACTCATAAACTTATCTAGATGCTTAATTTTAGCTCTAAGTTCAGATAATGGCACTTGCGAACCAAGCACATAACTGCTTAATGTGCTGGTATTGATAGTTAATGACATAATAATATTCCTAATTATTTTTGAGTATCAAAATTCAAAAGCAACTCCCGATAATATTCATATTGCTTTTGACGCAACTGGATTTCACGGGGCAAACCTTCGCTAATGGAGTGGGTCAGCGTTTCAAATTTATCCAATATCTCTACGATTTTGGTTTGAATTTCTAGGGGTGGGATTGGGATTGTGATGGATTTTAAATATCCCCCAGTGATTAACGGCTGCCCCGCACCTTTTGCAAATTGATTTAAATTCATGCCCTCTAATACGTAATATAAATATTTGAGAATTAATTGGCTTCTATCTTCTTCAATCACTAAAGTGTTATCAGAAACATCATATTCACCTTGTGCAATATGGACAAAACCAGCATTTGCTCCAACACGTGCTACTAATATTTTCTCTCCTTCATGAGCTTTTATATTCGTTTTTCCAATAATGCCTGTTGAGCCATATATGGAATAAATGCCATTTGCAGTTTTTTCTTTATTTTTTCCCGAATAAATTTTTTTAGCCACTTCCCCCAAACCCTTCCATTCTACATTTAACCCATTTGCAAAAGGGTTTTTTAAATGATTAAAATCCAATAATAAATCACGATAGTATTGATATTGCTTAACTCTTAGGTTATACTCGGCGGTTAGCTCGGCGGTTACGGTGGTAAATGCGTCCAAAATTTGGACGATTTTTTGTTGAATTTCTAGAGGTGGGATTGGGATTTTAAATTTATCTGTATCAGGTGTAGCAATTTGTGGCATTTGCATTTTTGAACCCAAGTTTTGAAAAAATGGTTCATTTAGTTTTAAAAAATAATATACAAATTTAATATCAATATTCTTATCTATGGAGTGATATGCCCACATTTCATTTTTATGTGAAAAAGGCTTATCATAATATTCAAATTCAATAATCCCACGAGATTTGACGATAATTGACGGTTTTTGGTTAATATCCTTTTCTGGTATATCGCCATAATCAACCATTGCAAAAGTCTTACCGCCAGCAAAAATTTTAATTGGTGCATTTTCTTGATGCAATTCTTTCATTTGTCCTGCGGTAATTTTCGTGCCTTTTGTGCGAACCAAAACCTCCCCCAACGGTTTCCATTCCACTGACTGCCCATTTAAGAGATTTTTAATAAAGGTGTGCATTATTTTTTACTCGCTTTTTTGGCTTGTCGTTCTAGGGATTTTAGTTGATTTAATTCATCATCAGCTAAGCCCGCGCTTTCTAGATATGCCATTTCCACAGATGATAAGGTTCTGGCTTGATATGCCCGATATTCTGCCAATGCTTTTTTATTAGCCATCTCACGACTAACCATGCCAGTACCTTGCAATACCCCTTTGCCATAAGTGGTGACAAACTTATCTAATTCATCAATCCAATCTTGCATATACATTGGCACTCGTTCACTGGCTTTGATTTCTGCCAAGTCAAAAAAAGCTGAGACCAAGCGATTAAGGCGAAACAGTTCATCTTCTGTTAAATAATTTTTTGCGATTTTGGTTTCATTTAAAGTTGGTATTGCCCCTTTAAAAGTTGTTAATCCCATAAAATCTTTTGAACTATCCGCTCGCTGATAAATAATTTCTGGTGCTGTATGTTCGTGAACCGCATAGTGCAATTTATTTTGGACGGTTTTAAAAAATAATGAACTTTTTTCGCTTCTTGGGTCATAATCTTGACTGGTTGCATATAAATCCAAAACTTGCCGATATAACGCTTTTTCACTAGAACGAATGTCTCGAATGCGGTTTAATAATTCTAGCCAATAATCTCCTCCGCCTGCTCCTTTTAGGCGTTCATCGTCCATTGTAAAGCCTTTGACAAGGTATTCGCTCAATCGTTCGGTTGCCCACTTACGAAACTCTGTACCTCGTGTGGAACGCACACGATAACCAATGGCGATAATCACAGGCAGGGCATAGAACTTCTTTTGCCGACTGACTTGACGACTGCCTTCGGTTTGAACTTGTAAGTGTTGCTTACAAGTTGAGATTTCATCAAGTTCGCCCTCTTGGTAAATTGCCTTAATATGCTGTGTAATCGCTTGTGGTGTGGTTTGGTAAAGCTTAGCAATTTGGGCTTGTGTTAGCCATATTTGTTCATCAAAGCGTTGCAAGGAAAACTGTGACTTGCCATCATTGGTTGTATATAAAACAATGTCCATCTTACATCTCAATCTCTTTGACAATCTCATCAATACTTTGGCGTAAAGCGCTAATTTTACTGACCGTTTGGCGGATTTGGTCATTTAATACCGCAATATCAATCACTTCTCTGGTGTCTTCGGCTTCAACATAACTGGATACCGAAAGATTGTAATCATTTTCGGCAATTTGGCTACTTGCGACATTGGCACTAAAATGGGCGATTTCACTTTTGTCGGCAAAGATTTGGAGAATTTGGGCGATATTCTCATCGGTCAAAACATTGTTATTGGTTTCTTTTTTGAACAGTTTGCTGGCATCAATAAATTGAATTTGATTGTTTGTTTTGTGTTTGGACAAAACCAAAATATTGACCGCAATGCTCGTCCCAAAAAATAAATTGGGGGCAAGGGCAATCACGGTTTCTACAAAATTATTATCAACCAAATATTTGCGGATTTTGGCTTCTGCTCCGCCACGATAAAAAATCCCCGGAAAAGTAACAATCGCCGCCCGCCCTTTGGCAGACAGATAATTTAAAGCGTGCATAATAAAAGCAAAATCGGCTTTTGACTTGGGGGCGAGTACGCCAGCAGGGGCAAAACGCTCGTCATTGATGAGCGTGGGGTCGCCTGAGCCTATCCAGTTGATAGAATAAGGCGGATTGGAGACGATGGCGTCAAAGGGCTTGCCATCACCAAACTCTGGTGTTAGTAGAGTATCGCCCAAAGCAATTTCAAACTTGTCATAATTGATGTTATGCAAAAACATATTCATACGAGCAAGGTTGTAGGTGGTGTGGTTAATCTCTTGCCCGAAGAAGCCATCTTGGATGATGTGTTCGTCGAATTGCTTTTTGGCTTGTAATAGCAAGCTGCCCGAGCCTGCGGCGGGGTCGTAGATTTTGTTGATGCTGCTCTGACCGTGCATGGCAAGCTTGGCGATGAGCTTAGATACGTGTTGCGGCGTGAAGAATTCGCCGCCTGATTTGCCTGCGTTGGCGGCATAGTTTGAGATCAAGAATTCATAGGCATCGCCGAACAGGTCGATTTGGTTGTGCTCAAAGTTGCCAAAGTTCAGCTCTGCCACGCCTTTTAGGACGGCTGACAGGCGTTTGTTCTTATCGGCGACGGTGTTGCCTAGGCGGTTGGACGTGGTATCAAAATCGGCAAACAAGCCTTTGATGTCGCGCTCGGAATCGTAGCCGTTGGCAGATGATTCGATGGCATCGAAGATCGCCTTTAGGTCGGTGTTGAGCTGATCGTTCTGATGGGCTTTGGCGGCGACGTTTTTGAACAGTTGGCTAGGGTAGATGAAGTAGCCTTTGGTCTTGATGGTGTCTTCTTTGATTTGTTCTAAGATTGGGCTGTCATCGGGGAAGCTGGCATAATCCACGCTGCCATCGCCCGCTTCGATATAGGCGGCGAAGTTCTCGCTGATGAAGCGGTAAAACAGTGTGCCGAGAACGTATTGCTTAAAATCCCAGCCGTCCACCGAGCCGCGTACTTCGTTGGCGATTTGCCAGATGCGGCGTTGTAGTTCGGCGCGTTGTTGAATGCCGGTCATGATGTGTCCTTTTCTTTAGCGTGCAGGCAGCTGCGTGGTGTGGATGGTATTGATTAGAGTAATCAGGTGGGGCGTCTTACTATCAGCCATGATGATACCTGACTATCATAATAATCAATTTGTAATAATAACATGCTTTGCCTAAAATAGCATCATCATAGAGCCCATTGGAGCAGTTTAACATGGCAAAATTTCGTAAATTATTAACCCCGTATAGCCTAAAAAATCTCGAACTCAAAAACCGCGTCGTGATGCCACCGATGTGCCAATATTCCGCCACCGACGGTGTGCCAAACGATTGGCATTTTGTGCATTACACCAGCCGTGCGATTGTTGGCGTGGGCCTCATTATCGTGGAGATGACCAATGTCGCCCCCAACGGTCGCATTAGCCCAAATTGCTTGGGGCTGTGGAATGATACGCAAAAAGACGCGTTCAAAAAAATCGTGGACAGCGTACACGCACACGGGGCGAAAATTGCCGTGCAAATCGCCCACGCAGGTCGTAAAGCCCAAGATGAGCCGAATGCCGTTGCCCCGTCTGCCATTCATTATGGCGAGCTGGATTATGCTGGGCAAAATTTGATTACGCCACGAGAATTGACCACGCAGGAAGTCAAAGAGTTGGTTGGGGCGTTTGCCGATTCAGTCAAACGAGCGGTGGACGCAGGGTTTGATGCGATTGAATTGCACGCGGCTCACGGTTATTTGATTCATCAATTTTATTCGCCAAAATCCAATACTCGCACCGATGAATACGGTCAAGACAAAGCCTTGTTTGGCGTGGAAGTGATTGCTGCCGCCAAAAAAGTAATGCCTGCCGATATGCCCCTAATCGTGCGAATTTCCGCCCAAGAATATGGCAAAGACGGTTTTGACAGCGATTATGGCGTACAAATTGCCAAGCGCTTCTTAGAAGCCGGTGCCGATGTGTTCGACGTGAGCGGCGGCGGTGATGGCGTGCTGCATGCGTGCAACCATCCTGAATTCTATGCCGGCTACTAAGTGGATCTGGCTAGGAAAGTCAAACAAGCGACAGGCAAGCCCGTGATTGCGGTCGGAATGCTGGACAATGTGGCGGTGGCTGACCATATTTTGGGCGTGGGCGATGCCGATTTGGTGGCGATTGGGCGTGGGCTTTTGCGAGACCTCTATTGGGTGCTAAACGCCCAATATCAGCAAAATGGGGTGAATAGCAGTGAAATGCAGTTTGTACCACGCCAATATCAACGCGGCTTTATGTAATTTTCAGACGGCCTTGATTGGACGTCACCACGATAGAACGATTTAAATTTGGAGTTAAACCATGCAGTTTTTGAACAAAGAAGATGTATTAAACGCCTTTCATTACCGCGCTTCTACCCGCTCGTATGACGGCAGTCGCAAAATCCCTGCCGAAGATTTCAACTATATTTTGGAACTTGGTCGCTTAAGCCCAAGCTCGGTCGGCTCGGAGCCGTGGCAGTTTTTGGTATTGCAAAACGCCGACTTGCGCCAAAAAATCAAACCTTACTGCTGGGGCATTCCAACCATGGAAACATCCAGCCACATCGTGGCGATTTTGGCGAAGAAAAACGCGCGCTACGACAGCGAATATTTTGCTGAAATCATGGCGCGCCGCGGCTTGGAAGCCAAAGACAAAGCCATGGCGATTTACAAAAAATTCCAAGAACAAGACATCGCCATTTTGGACACCGAACGCAGCCTGTACGACTCGGCGAGCAAACAAACCTACATCGCGCTGGCCAATATGATGACGGGAGCTGCGATGATTGGCGTGGACTCTTGCCCGATTGAAGGCTTTGCCTATAAAGAAGTGAACCAAATCTTGGCCGACGAAGGCTTGTTTGATCCGGCTGAATGGGAAGTATCGGTGATGGTGACCTTCGGTTATCGCGACAAAGAGATCAAGCCCAAAGCACGCAAGACTTTTGAGCAGGTTGTGAAGTTTGTGAAGTAAATCTTGATTAAAGCACCGCCCAAATTGTTGAAGTTTGGGCGGTGCTTTAAAGGTTGGAACAAGAGAATTCCGGGCTATTTTTTTTGCAATTGTATCAATGACAAATCTGCATGGCAAAAAGCTTGGGTTGGTCGGTTGTCTGTAATGGAGTGATTTTTTTGTTAAAAATTCTATTTAAGTGAAAATTTGCATGTACTTTTATTCCTTCAAATATCCTAATATTTTATGAAGGCAGGTTTTGGCACGGCAAGCAATTTGCGAATGCAGTTTAAGGCTCGTTTTGGTGTCAGTCCGCAAAGTTTTAGGAAAAGTTTTGGGGGCTAGCTGACTGGTAAGAATTTTAATCATCAAATTTAAATATCTGCCAAAATCGGTTACAATACTTTAATTTTATCGATTCATAAAAGAACAATGACCAACTACACCACCCAAAACCTAGAAGTCCTAGAAGGGCTAGAACCCGTCCGCCGTCGCCCGGGGATGTACACCGACACCACACGCCCCAACCACCTTGCCCAAGAAGTCATTGACAACTCGGTGGACGAGGCGTTGGCAGGACATGCCAAGCACATTACCGTAACCTTGCACGCTGACGGCTCGCTGTCGGTACTTGATGATGGACGGGGTATGCCCACCGACATTCACCCTGAATTTAATCAGTCGGGCGTGGAGCTCATCTTGACACGCCTGCACGCAGGGGGCAAATTTAGCACGGACAATTATGCCATTAGTGGCGGTCTGCATGGCGTGGGTATCAGCGTGGTTAATGCTTTATCTAAGCGTGTGGACGTGGTGGTGTGGCGAGACGGCACGCAGTATCAGATGAGTTTTGAGAATGGCGTACCGACAACGTCCCTAACCCATGAGCCGTCCCCTAATAAGAAAAAACGTGGCACACAGGTGCGATTTTGGGTGGATGAGCAGTATTTTGACAATCCCAAATTCTCAATTAAATCTTTAAAACACAACCTAAAAGCCAAAGCCGTGCTATCGGCAGGGTTAAAAATTGACTTTGTGAGCGAGCCCGAACCGTCCGACAGTGAAAGCTGGCAATACACAGACGGCGTGGTGCAGTATTTGACCGAACAGCTTGGCGAGCTTGCCATTATCCCTGAGGTGCCATTTTATTTTAGCCAAGAACCAACAGGGGGCGAACGTGGTGGAGCGACTTTTGCCATAGCGTGGCTACCAGAATCAGGTACGCCCATCACGGAAAGCTATGTAAACCTTATCCCTACCGCACAAGGCGGTACGCACGTCAATGGGCTACGCACAGGCATTACGGACGCACTGCGTGAGTTTTGTGAAATTCATAGCCTACTACCCAGAAACGTCCGCCTAACCGCCGATGACGTGTGGGACGGGGTTAATTATATTTTGTCCTTAAAATTTGCCGAACCACAGTTTAGCGGTCAAACCAAAGAACGTCTGTCAAGCCGTGAAGCATCTCCGCTGGTGCAAACCCTTGCCAAAGACGCATTTAGTCTATGGCTAAATGCCCACCCCGACACCGCCAAAGCCATAGCCGAGCTTGCCATCAGTAAAGCAGGCAAACGGCTCAAATCCGCCCAAAAAGTCGCCCGCAAAAAAATCACCCAAGGCCCTGCCTTACCAGGTAAATTAGCCGATTGTAAGGGCGAATTTAAGGACGGAGCGGAGCTGTTTTTGGTGGAGGGCGACAGTGCAGGCGGGTCTGCCAAACAAGCCCGAGACCGCCATTTTCAGGCGATACTACCCCTGCGTGGCAAAATCCTAAACACATGGGAGGTTTCACACGACACCGTATTATCCAGCCAAGAGATACACGACATCGCCATTGCCATAGGCGTAGACCCAGCGTCTGATGACTTATCCGAATTACGCTATGACAAAATCTGTATCCTAGCGGACGCAGACTCGGACGGCTTACACATTGCCACGCTAATTTGTGCGTTGTTTGTCAAGCATTTTCGTTCACTTGTGGAAGCAGGGCATTTATTTGTCGCCATGCCCCCACTGTATCGCATTGACATTGGCAAGGACGTGCATTATGCCTTGGACGATGATGAATTGAACGCCATTTTGAAAAAAACCAAATCCAAAGGCAAACCGCAAATCACCCGCTTTAAGGGCTTGGGCGAGATGAACCCCGACCATTTGCGTGAGACGACCATGAACCCTGATACTCGCCGTTTGGTACAGCTTGACATTGATGATTTTACTTCGACAAGTGGCGTGATGGATATGCTACTTGCCAAAAAACGAGCGTCCGACCGTAAGGCGTGGCTAGAACGCAAGGGCGATTTGGCGGATTTGGCGGTGTAAGATGCAGCCGTTATCCTATGCTGATCTTGGCGATCTTGTACCCAAAAGGGGTGGTAAAATTACCCCAAAGATAGCACGCTTATTTAATCGGCTCACAGGTTGGCGAACCGTGGGCCAGATACCGAACATCGATCAGGCTGTGGTAATCGGTGCGCCGCACACCTCCAACTTAGATGGCGTGTACGCGCTGCCGCTACTGGTCGAACTTGGTGTGGATATTAAGATATTGGCAAAAAAAGAGCTGTTCGGAGTGCCAATTCTATCGCAGTTCCTGACGTGGGCAGGGGTCATGCCCATCGATAGAGGCAAGAAAGGTTCGGTGCTTCAAGCGAATATTGACCGCTTCGCCACCAAAGAGCCGCTATTTCTAGGGCTGGCACCAGAAGGAACCCGAATGCGCACGGACAAATGGAAAACGGGATTTTATTATCTGGCGGTGGGCGCAGGCGTGCCAATCATTCCTGCGGCGCTTGATTATCGCACGAAGACGCTGCAATTTTTGCCGCCGTTCTACCCGACGGGCGATATTGAGCAAGACCTGCCAAAAATTTATGCCTACTTTCAAGACATCACCCCAAAACACCCGCATCATTTCAACCTGCCTTTATAATAATACACTTGTAAACCCAAATTTAAAATACAATCAAGTGGCTTGCTAAGAACTGGTAAATCCATTATAGTATTCTATATCCATTTTAGGAGTGTTTATGAAACGCGTTGCCTTAACTTGTGCGCTTGGGTAGTTTTGTTGTCTGGTTGTGCGACGTCATCTTTGATTGATGATACACGTACCACCCAGGCCCAAAACAAAAGAACCACACTGATCGACGATCGCGTTGTGGCGTTCGGTAGCCCTGCGGCTAATTCAGGCGTGGCATCGAGCTCGGTGGTTATCGTTGGTGAAAAATAAAGCTACGTCCTAACTGAAGGCGGCACGAAGCTTGTCAATCTGCTTACCAAGCTAGAGCCTAAGAACATCACCGTTGATAATGCATTGGAATTTTATTCTGCCAATAACGACGGTAAATTCGCGGGCACGATGAAGTTATCCTATGCGCGCCTACAAGACGAGTTTAAGCGTAGCGACATGCAGTTCTTCATCCAAAATGGTGCAAAAGAATGCACAAGCGAGAGCGATACTCGCATGAACGCACAGCGTTTTTGCTTTGATGTACCACTAAAAGGTGCGGTATATCCGCAGGTCAGCAACTTCGATCTGGTGTGCTCGCAGTTCCGTCCGCTGACTCGTCCTTATAGCGTGTCGATTTATACGAATACCCAAACAACCACGAATAGTGGTCGTACAGGCGCTGAGAAATTGGTATTATTGCCTTTTGCGCTTGCCTTTGATGTGGTGACGCTCCCTGTTCAGGTATTGGGCGCGTTGTAATTGAGCATCAGCCGCCGCAACATAATGAATTTTAAGGATTTATGATGACGATAGAACCTTGGCATTGGTTGGTATTTGGCGTGATCTTGGTGATCGCTGAGATGTTTGTGCCGACTTTCTTTATGTTGTGGTTTGGGGCGGCAGCGATTATTGTGGCGCTGCTGTCTTGGCTATTAGGTCTGTCTGTGACGGTATCGGTGTTGCTGTGGTTGGTGTTGTCGGTGCTATTTTGTGCCCTGTGGTTTAAATTTATTCAGCCACGCATCAAGAATCGCACCAAGGCAGGGCTTGGCGGCGCAACCATCATTGGTGAGATTGGCATCATCATCGAGCCTACAGACGGCACTCGTGGCAAGATTCGCTTCAACATACCACAGCTTGGTTCAAGCGAGTGGATGTGTCGCACTCATGACGATGAAGTTATCGCGGTGGGTGAGCGTGCCGTGGTGAAGCGCATTGTCGGCAATGAGCTGTTTGTCGGTAAGCGCTAAGCAATAGTTCCACGTGGAACACTAATTATGATAATAAAAAGATAGGATGGAGAGATGTTTGAATTCGGCAGTGTGTTGATTGTATTGATTATTTTTGTGGTATTTACCATCTTTAAAGGGGTGCGTATGGTATCACAAGGCGAAAAATGGATCGTACAGCGACTGGGTAAATACCATCAGACGCTAGAACCGGGGCTTAATTTTATCATTCCTTATGTTGATAGTGTCGCCTATAAAGTCACCACCAAAGACATCGTGCTGGACGTGCCAAGCCAAGAAGTCATCACCCGCGATAACGTCGTCATTATCGCCAATGCGGTGGCGTACATCAATATCGTTCAGCCTGCGCATGCGGTGTACGGCATCGAGGATTATGAGCATGGTATTCGCAATCTGGTGCAGACTTCCTTGCGTTCGATCATCGGTGAGATGGACTTGGACAATGCTTTATCGAGCCGAGATCAGATCAAAGCACAACTCAAACACGCCATCTCTGACGACATCAGCGACTGGGGCATCACCCTAAAAACCGTCGAAATCCAAGACATCAAACCATCACCCACCATGCAAATGGCGATGGAAGAGCAGGCAGCAGCAGAGCGTCAGCGCCGTGCCATGGTTACGCGCGCCGACGGTCAAAAACAAGCGGCAATCTTAGAAGCAGATGGTCGTCTTGAGGCGTCACGCCGTGATGCTGAGGCTCAGGTGGTCCTAGCACGTGGTTCAGAAGAGTCAATTCGTCTAATCTCATCTGCGATGGATGGCAAAGAGATGCCTGTGGTCTATCTATTAGGTGAGCAGTACATTAAGGCAATGAACGAGATGGCACAATCGGACAATGCTAAAACCGTTGTACTGCCTGCCGACATTCTAAACACTGTTAAGGGTTTGGTGGGCGATAAACTTAAATCTTAATGCCAAAAGTTATCTGATTTTGGATTTTAATTTTATCGCAGCTAAACAAAATGACCACAGGGTAGCCCTTGTGGCCATTTTTAATTCTTGATTAATTAGGGCTATTTGTTTGCAGCCACTTCATCATAGTATCGCTGTGCACCAGGATGTAGCGGTGCGATGAGGTTTTGCTGTGCGTTTTCAACCTGAATGCCGTTGGCGGCCTGATGGGCGTTTTGAAGTTTGTTTAGGTTTTTAAATAAAGCCTTGGTTAATGTATAGACGTCATCGTCACTTAGGTCGCTGCGCACCACGAGCGTGTTTAAGATGGCGGCTGTTGGTATGTCCTCGTCATTACCGTACATGCCTTTGGGGATCGTCTCAGTCACAAAGAAAGTCTTGGTTTTGGCGACTTCGGTCAGCTTATCGGTAGGGATGGCGATGAGCTTTAGATCAAAGCCTTGCTGCAATTCCATCAAGGATGAATTGGGCATGCCACTGGTAAAAAATGCTGCATCCAATTTGCCTGATTTTAACCCATCGGCCGCTTCAGCAAAGCCAAGATAATCAGGTCTGATGTCTTTATAAGTAATCCCAAAGCCCTCAAGCAACGTTCGTGTGGACAGCTCCACGCCTGAACCGTGTGCACCGACAGCAATGCGCTTACCACGAAGGTCTTCGATGGAGCTGATGTTGCTTTTGCTGGATGCGACGATCTGCACGTAGTTCGGGTATAGCGCTGCGACTGAGCGTACATTTTCCACTTTCTTCTGGAAGCTGCCCACGCCCATCACGGCATCATTGAGCGAGTCGTTCATC
The DNA here is from genome assembly GCF_900453105.1 of Moraxella ovis. NCBI lineage: Bacteria > Pseudomonadati > Pseudomonadota > Gammaproteobacteria > Moraxellales > Moraxellaceae > Moraxella > Moraxella ovis. The sequence goes on along the minus strand of NZ_UGPW01000001.1, from coordinate 2,153,093 downwards.
ACGAACGCCATCTCAAGTTTCTTTTGATCGATCAAATTAAGATTCTCAACAGATGCGCCTGTGGTTTGGGTCTTTGAATTGACGCCAAACTTTTGGGCGTATAATTCTGAGAGTGAAGTCCCGATGATGTTGAATGGACCAGATGCACCACCTGTGCCGATGGTCAAAAACTTGGTTTGCAATTGATCGGCGTTTTGGCTTTGGGCAGTTTGTGAGTTGGATTCGCCTTTTTCGCCTTGGCAAGCAGCAAGGCAGCAGGCAAATACAGCGACGGTGATAAGTTTGGTCATTAGTTTCATGATTAACTCCTTGTAAAATTCATAAAGCGATTTCATTGTAGCATTTAAAGTACGCTGTCATCAATCCTTGCGTAGATTCTCGATGATGCCTTGTTCCTGTAATGAATGTAATTGATCCTGATTGCAAAACGAAGCTAACACCTCAAAGGTATGCTCACCCAGCTGGGGCGGGGCAAGACGATAAGTCACGGGTGTGCCAGACAGGCGAATGGGCGACCCAATGGTTTTAAAGTCCTTATTGAGGTTATGCGGTATATTAACCACCATGCCCCGATGATGAATCTGCGGCTCATTAAGCGCCTCTTCGATATTATTAATCAACCCGACGGGGACTTTGGCGGCATGAATGCGATCAACCCAGTGTTCGGCATTTTGGGTCAAAAAATGCGCTGAGAGTTGTTCAATCAGCTCATCTCGATGCTTAACCCGATCTTGGTTTTTAAGGTATTTATCAGTACTAACAAGCTCGGGCAATCCAACCGCCAAACACAGATCGACGAACTGCTTGTCGTTGCCACAGGCGATGATGAATGATTTGTCTTTTGCCTTGAACGTCTGATAGGGCACGATGTTAGGGTGCTTGTTACCCATGCGTTTTGGTACATTGCCAGAGCTTAGATAATTCATGCCCTGATTGGCTAAGGTGGCGACCTGCACATCCAGAAGAGAAATATCAATATGCTGACCCTGCTGCGTGTGAGTCCGTGCCAGCAGTGCTGCCTGAATGGCGATCGTGGCATACAGCCCGGTCTGGATGTCCACGAGTGCCACACCGACTTTCTGCGGGCCGCCGCCTGCCACATCATCTGACTCACCGGTCACGCTCATTAGCCCCGACATGCCCTGAATGATAAAATCATAACCCGGCTCATCGGCTCTAGGACCGTCCTGCCCAAAGCCTGTGATTGAGCAATAAACAAGCTGTGGGTTAATTTGGCGCAATGAATCGTAGTCTAGGCTGTATTTTTTGAGGGAGTCGACTTTGTGGTTTTCGATGACCACATCCACGTCGTTGACGATGTCATGTATCAATGCCTGACCTTGAGGGTGGGTGATGTCGATGGCGATAGAGCGCTTATTTCGATTGGTGCATTGAAAATAGCCTGATTCACGGGTCTGATTGCCTTGGTTGTCAGGCATCCAAGGTGGCCCCCATGTGCGAGTATCATCACCATAGCATGGGCGCTCCACTTTAATGACATCAGCACCAAGATCTGCCAAAATCTGACTGCACCACGGCCCTGCCAGTACCCGACTTAGGTCGAGTACTTTAATCCCTTGTAATGCATGCATGGCAAGCTCCTTGCTGACTAATTACAGAACGCAGCGATGCCCGTCTGTGCCCGCCCTAGAATGAGCGCGTGGATGTCATGCGTGCCTTCGTAGGTATTCACCACCTCAAGGTTCACTAAGTGGCGCGCCACACCAAATTCATCGCTGATGCCGTTGCCACCCATCATGTCGCGTGCTGTTCGGGCGATGTCTAATGCCTTGCTGCAGTTATTGCGCTTGATAAGCGATGTTCCTTCGACCGCAGCGATGCCTTCATCTTTCATCCTCCCGAAGCGCAGCGCAACCTGTAGTCCTAAGGTAATCTCGGTTTGCATGTCGGCCAGTTTCTTTTGGATAAGCTGGTTAGCAGCCAGAGGACGACCGAATTGTTTGCGATCTAGTGTGTATTGACGTGCGGTGTGCCAACAGAATTCTGCCGCACCCATCGCACCCCAAGCGATACCATAGCGAGCGCTGTTAAGGCAGGTAAATGGACCTTTTAGGCCGCGAATGTCAGGAAAAGCATTCTCTTCGGGTACAAACACATTGTCCATCACGATCTCGCCTGTGATCGAGGCGCGCAGCCCAACCTTGCCATGAATGGCAGGCGCAGACAGACCTTCCCATCCTTTTTCTAGGATGAAGCCGCGAATGTCGCCTACCGCACCCGACTCAGAGACCTCCTTTGCCCAGACGACGAACACATCAGCGATCGGGCTGTTGGTGATCCACATTTTTGAGCCTGTTAGACGGTAGCCGCCATCGACTTTTTTGGCGCGTGTGATCATGCTGCCAGGGTCGGAGCCGTGATCTGGTTCGGTCAGACCAAAGCAGCCAATATATTCACCTGTGGCAAGTTTTGGTAGGTATTTTTGTTTTTGTGCTTCGGTGCCAAATTCATTAATAGGCACCATGACCAGAGAGCTTTGCACGCTTGCCATAGAGCGATAGCCAGAATCTATGCGTTCAATTTCACGAGCGATCAGACCATAGCTGACATAATTTAGCCCTGCACCGCCATATTGTTCGCCGATGGTAGGGCCTAATAGCCCAAGCTCGCCCATCTCACGAAATATGCTTTCGTCGGTTTTTTCGTGGCGGAACTGTTCTAGGACTCTGGGTTGTAATTTTGATTGACAGTAATCGTGCGCGACTTTTTGAATCATTCGCTCTTCTTCGGTGAGTTGCGCTTCTAATAAGAAAGGATCTTCCCAGTTGAATGTGACCTTTGTGCTAGCCATGTGTGCCTCCGATGCATTGATGAATATGAGATTGGAAGTTTTATAATATTGAGAAAACCGAAAAATTTCAAACGAGTAATTTTCATCAAGATATGATTTTTATGCATATCTTAAACGATAAAACCTAGTATTTACCCATTATTTTGACTAAAATACAAATAAATACTAGGTCTTTAGACATTGAAGATATTCTTGTATGTGTTTTTGGCATATCATTCATCGGACGAATTTATGAAGCGATCCATTCCTTCTTTGCAAAGCTTATTATGCTTTGAGGCAGTTGCCAAACATGGCAGCCACACACATGCGGCGCAGGCACTATTCATGACCCAAAGTGCGGTGTCTAGACAGGTGAAGCAGCTAGAAGAATACTTGGGTGTGGCGCTGTTTGCCAGAACCAGGCATGGCGTGGAGCTGACGACAGCAGGCAGAATGTATCTAAAGAGTGTCACTTCGCATCTACTAGGGCTTGAGCGATCAACAGTTGATTTGATGAATCATAAAGGCCTTGGCGGCGTTCTAAAATTAGGCGTGGTGCCGACGTTCGCGAACCGCTGGCTTTTGCCAAAGTTACACGACTTCAATGAGCGACATCCCAAGATTAATCTGCATCTAGAGACGAGCACGAAGCCTTTTTTGTTTAGTGAGAACATGTTCGATGCGGCAATTTTTGCAGGCACGCCGCAGCAGATTCGCCAATGGCCAGGGGTGCAGGCGCATCATCTGATGGATGAGTCGCTTGTGCTGGTGGCATCGCCTAAATTGCTGATCGAGCGTTTTGGAGAGTCGGTGATAGCGGCGAATGGCGAATGTGACTTGGCGGATAATGAACTGTCCAAAATGCCTCTATTGCAGCAGACGACCAGACCGACCATCTGGCAGGAATGGTTCTTGGCGAATCATATCGATCATTATAGTCCTTTTAGTGGGCAGCGATATGAGCTGTTCTCGATGTTGGCAGTGGCAGCAGCACAAGGAATGGGTATGGCACTGATCCCCAAGATGCTCATCGAGCAGGAGCTGCAATCAAGACAGCTCATTATTATATCCGATAAAACTTTGGACAGTCATCGAGCCTATTACATCGTGCACGCCAATCAAGACATCTCACCCATGGTGGATAGTTTTGTCAAATGGGTTAAATCCTATTTACAAAAAAGACCCAATACTATGGGTCTTTTCGTGGCTTAGTGATTGGCGCTCACCGCACCGCATTCATCTAGTATTGTCAAAATTTCATCGGTTCGCTCTTTTAATAGCTCTTTATCGCCTTTGGTTTCAATGTTTAGGCGAATGAGTGGCTCGGTGTTGGATGAGCGTAGATTAAATCGCCAGTTGCCAAAATCTAGGCTGAGTCCATCTAGGGTGTTTTTGGTAGGATTTGATGAATGGTATTTTTGCTCTAACAGCTCGCCGATTTCGCTGGCGGTTTTTTGTCCCAAGCGAAAATTTAGCTCGCCTGAACTTGGAAAATCATTGACATAGCCGTTTACAAGCTCGGATAAAGTTTTACCTGTTACTGATAACAGCTCAATCACCAGTAGCCACACAATCATGCCACTATCACAATAGGCAAAATCACGGAAGTAATGATGAGCCGACATTTCCCCGCCATAAATCGCCCCCGTCTCACGCATGACTTGCTTGATGAACGAATGTCCTGATTTACTGATGGCAGGTGTACCGCCATTTTGGGCGATGACGTTCTCGGTGTTATAAATCACTCGGGGGTCATAGACGATGCTCTCGCCTTGATGTTTTTTCAAAAACACTTCGGCAAGCATGCCCACGATGTATGAGCCTTCAATAAATCTCCCTTTTTCATCAAACAAAAAGCAACGGTCAAAATCGCCATCAAACGCCACACCAAAATCCGCCCCATGAGCGATGACCGCCTCCGATGTCGCTTTTTGGTTGGTGATAATCATGGGGTTGGGAATGCCGTTGGGGAATGAGCCGTCTGGGGTGTGATGAACTTTGATAAGCTCAATCTTATCACCCAAGCGTTTTTCAAGCTCATCAACCACAGGCCCTGCCGAACCGTTGCCACTGTTTACCACGATTTTTTTGGGGGTGAATTTAGTGGTGTTGGTAAAGCTCATGAGCTTGTCAATATAGGCGGTTTTGTCGGTGTTTAGGGTAACCCTGCCTTTGTCTGCCACCACAAATTCGCCACGCTCGGCAATGGCACGAATGTCCGCCAAGCCCGTATCGCCACTGATGGGGCGAGAGCTTTCACGCACCATTTTTAAGCCGTTATAGTTGATGGGGTTGTGGCTTGCGGTAACTTCAATGCCACCGATGGCATTGTAATGGCTTGTGGCAAAATACACTTCTTCGGTGCCAACCATCCCCAAATCAATCACGTCCACACCAGCGTCCGTGATGCCGTCAATGGCGGATTGTTTTAGGCTCTCACTAGACGGACGGATGTCCGAGCCGACCACGATGACGGGATTTTCTTTGCCGTCATTAAGATATTGGGCGAACGCTCGTCCGATACGGTAGGCGATGGCGTTGTCCAAATTAACATCAAGTTCGCCACGCACGTCATAGGCTTTAAAGCAAGAGATGGTGATGGGGTTAAAAGCGGTCATAAATTATCCTAAATATGAGCATGAAACAGCTTAATTTTATCATGATTTAGCCGTGGATATTGTGAAATTATTTAAATGCCAAAATAGAATAAGGCTTAACATTTTTTACCTATAAATTTTTATAAAAATTTGGTATGCTAACCGTGTAACATTTTAAACCGACAACCTTTAACAAGGGAAATTTTATGAACATTGCCAAAAACATCACCGACCTGATCGGTAACACACCCTTGGTAGAATTGAACCGCCTAACAGAAGGCTTGCCTGCTCGTGTCGTGGCAAAGCTAGAGTATTTTAACCCCGCAAGCTCGGTCAAAGACCGCATTGCCCTATCCATGATAAATGAAGCCGAAAAAGACGGGCTTATCAATAACGACACCGTTATCGTGGAAGCGACATCGGGTAATACAGGCATTGGGCTTGCCATGGTGTGTGCGTCCAAGGGTTATAAACTTGTCATCACCATGCCCGAGAGCATGAGCTTAGAACGCCGTGCTCTGCTGCGTGCGTATGGGGCAGAGCTTGTATTAACTCCTGCATCAGAAGGTATGGGCGGGGCGATTGCCAAGGCGAACGAACTTGCCAGTCAAGACGGCTATTTCATGCCACGCCAATTTGACAACCTAGCCAACCCAAAAATCCACCGTGAAACCACCGCCCTAGAAATCTGGAGAGACACAGACGGGCAAGTGGACATCGTGGTGGCAGGGATTGGCACGGGCGGTACGATTACAGGCGTGGGCGAAGTGTTAAAAGCCAAAAAAGACAGCGTACAAATCGTGGCGGTAGAGCCGTCTGATTCGCCTGTGTTTAGCGGTGGCGAAAAAGGAGCTCATAAATTGCAAGGGCTTGCCCCTGGTTTTGTGCCGAGCATTTTAAATACAGGCATTTATAACGAAGTCATCACGGTTGCCACCGAATCCGCCTTTGCTACCGCTCGCCAAATGGCAGAAAAAGAAGGTCTACTCGTGGGCATCAGTGCAGGGGCGGCGGTATGGTCAGCCCTGCAAGTGGCAAGCCGTCCTGAGAATGCTGGCAAGCTCATCGTGGTGGTGATTCCGTCATCGGGCGAGCGTTATTTATCTACAGCCTTGTTTGAAGATTTGGCTCAGTAACCCGCCTAAAATCGATGTGGAAAACCCCATTATCTAGTATAATGGGGTTTATTTTTGGATAATAATCATGACTCCAACCAATCAATTCTCTGACCTGTTAGCACTCATGGCACGCCTTCGCACCGATTGCCCGTGGGACGCCAAACAAACTAACGACAGCCTACAAAAATACGCCATCGAAGAAGTTTTTGAACTCATTGAAGCCATTGCAAGCGACGACAAAAGCCCCCTTGCCACCGATGACATCAAAGGAGAGCTTGGTGATGTGCTTTTGCAAATTGTCTTTCATGCCCATCTGTATGCCGAGCAAGGGCGGTTTGATATGGCGGACGTGATTTATACCTTACAAGAAAAACTCATCCGCAGACATCCCCATGTGTTTGACAAAGAAAATCTAAAAACAGACGAAGACGTCAAACGCCGTTGGGATGAGATTAAAGAGATTGAAAATCAAAACCGCCCAAAACGCCTATTATCCGATGTCAAGGCAGGTACGGCGTTAATGACCGCCCAAAACTTACAAAAACAGGCGAGTAAGGTTGGTTTTGATTGGGATAATTTAGGCGGTGTGTTGGAGAAGCTCCAAGAGGAGCTTGGCGAATTACAAGCAGAATTACCCACGCCTGATTTTAAGTATAAAACAGATAAATTGGATAAAACTCAAAAAGACAACATTGCAGGCGAGCTTGGCGATGTGCTGTTTGTCTTGACCAACCTTGCTCGGCATTTGGACATTGATGCTGAGATGGCTTTGCAAAATACCAATGCCAAATTTAAACGCCGATTTGCTTTTGTGGAAAAGTCGCTGATGGAGCAGGGCAAAACCTTTGAACAGAGTGATTTGGCAGAGATGGATAACTATTGGGATATGGCAAAAGATGCAGAAAATAAGTAGCTGTGCCATATTGCTATTGATGATGGTGATGCTACCGAGCTTCGCTCAAGTGCATTCTGTGGGCAATCGCTGCTACGCTGATGCTGTTAGTGCTTATCAGGCGATGAAAAATGAGCAAAGAAATACCAAGAAACTTGGCGAACGCATTAATATCAATACGGCGACCGCGAGTGATTTTTTGACATTGCAGGGGATTGGGGTGAATACGGCAGAGCGCATCATCAAGCATCGCACCCAAATAGGACGATTCCGTCACGTGGATGAGCTGATGCAAGTCAAAGGCATCGGGCAGGCGACGCTTGACAAAAATCGCCATCGACTAAGCGTTTCGGACTAAATTATCACAAAATGTGTGTTATGTTCGCTTTTTTTGACAATAACGGTTAAAATAGATGGTTTAAACATAGAAAATAAATTTACAGCCCACAGGGAGAATTCAGCATGGCGCATCAGCCAGCGAACTCTGGGAAATCCAGCAAATCCACAAGAAATAAAAAGCCCAAAAAGAGCCAAAGCTTTGTTACGCATCGTGATAAGGCGCTTGGGCTGAATAAATCTGCCTTGCCGCACAGTATCATTGAGGTGGTGAGCACTTTAAATAAGGCGGGTTTTGAGGCGTACATCGTGGGGGGCGGTGTGCGCGACAGTCTTTTGGGGCTTGCACCTAAGGATTTTGATGCAGTGACAAGCGCTCGACCGCATGAGATTAAGGCGATTTTTGGTGGTCGTTGCCGTATCATTGGGCGACGCTTTCAGCTTGCGCACGTCTATTCTGGGCGTGAGATGATTGAGGTGGCGACCTTTCGTGCCCCGCCCAAAGATGACACCCACACTACCGAAGAGGGTATGATTACCCGTGATAATGTGTGGGGTGATATTAATCAAGATTTTGCCCGTCGTGATTTTTCGATCAATGCCTTGTATTATCAGCCGATTAAGGGCGAAGTACTTGACTTTTGTGGCGCGATTGACGATGTCCAAAATCGCACGCTGCGCCTGTTAGGCGATGCTAAGACTCGCATCGAAGAGGATCCCGTACGTCTGCTGCGTGCGCTGCGTTTTAAGGCGAAGTTGGGCTTTGATTTTGATCGTGCTTTGGGCGCGCAGTTCCACGAGGATAATTGGGCGCTGCTTGAGCAGGTATCGGCGCATCGTCTGTATGACGAATCCCAGAAGATGTTCTCAGGGGGTTATCTGACCCCGCTGTTGCCGATTCTGTTCGAGCATGGGGCGATGGATCATCTGATGGCGTATGCGCCAAATGAGCCAACGCCGCTAATGCTTGCCACCGCCATCAATACGGATAAGCGCGTCGGTATGGGTAAGGGTGCTAATCCTGCGTTCTTTTATGCGGTATTGTTGTGGGAAAATTACCTGTATCAGCTGGCCAAGTTTAAGAAAAAAGGCTTGCCATTCCATGAGGCGCAGAGCAAAGCCGCCGCAAAAGTGGTCGATGTGCAGCGCCTAAGAACCGCCATCCCTAAGTTCGCCGAAGAATTCATCACCAGCATTTGGCTCATGCAGCCTAAGCTTGCCAACCCACGCGTCCGTGACATCGTCAATCTAGAGCGCCACCCGAAATTCCGTGCCGCTTTTGATTTTCTTGTGCTGCGTGAGGCGCATGATAGGCACGAGCTGTCCGAATCGACCAATAACATGGGCGTGTGGTGGACGCGCTATCAGGATGCCGATGCAGGCACTCGCACTCAGATGGTAGAGAGCTTTGCCAGTGGTGGCAGTGCGGCAGGATTGTCATCACGCAGACGTAATCGTGGCGGCAATACCAGCGATGAGCTACTGCAGCTTCAGCAGTTATCAAGCCGCGATGAAGAGCCCAGCTCTAAGACGCCAAAGCCGTTATTCGTCGTTGATAATGCTGATGAATTTTTGCCAAATAAACCCGAGCAGTCTGCTAATAGACCCATTCCGCGCCGTCGTGATGTGATCGTTCCCGTGTTTGAGCAGGTGAATTATGGTGAGGCAGAGTTCTTAAAGCTACTCAATAACGACGAGCCGTACATTCCTGCGACTCGCTATCGTAAGCGTCGCCCATCATCAACGCTGTCAATCAAAGAGCGTGAGCAAGGCATGACTGAAGAGGATGCTCCTCAGGCAGCTATCAAGAAACGCACACCAAAACCCAAATCAAAACCAAAAACCGCCAAAGCTCAATCAAGCCATGCGGATGCGCCCAAGCCCAGACGGCGTAAAAAATCAAACGCCAAGCCGCGAGCGAGCGAATAGGTGGGCGCACGAGTCATAAGGCTGACCAGATGAGTAAATTTGTACAGATATACTTAGGACTTGGTGGCAACATCGCCAATGAGCTTGGTGATCCTACGAGTCATATTTTATCGGTGCTCGAATGTCTGCAGAGTGATGATCGCTTTATAGAGGTGAGATTGTCATCGCTGTATTCATCAAAGCCATTTGGCGTGATTGATCAGCCTGATTTTGTGAATGCGGTATTGTCTGCCAAGACGAATTTAGACCCCATGAGCTTGCTTGATTTTTGCCAAAGTCTTGAAAGCAGTGCGGGGCGAGTGCGCCTTAGACGTTGGGGCGAGCGCTCGCTTGATGTGGATGTGCTGCTTTATGATGATCAAATTATCAAAAATGATCGACTGACCGTACCGCATGCAGGCATCTTTGAAAGAAGTTTCGTTTTGGTGCCGCTGCTAGAGCTTAGCCAAGACCTTGTTATCAATGGGCAAAAAATCAATGATTTGGCATTGGCGCATGATATGTCCGAATTGACAAAAATCACAAACGGATCTTTGTCTCATTTATAAGCGCGTGTTTAAGTGCAGACGATTAAAATAAAAGGATGTTTATGAGTTATCTGACCCAAACAGCACCCATCACGTTATCAACCTTAAATAAATACAAAGCCTCTGGCGAGAAGTTTAGCTGCTTGACTTGTTATGATGCCAGCTTTGCCAGTCTCATGCGGACAGCGGGCATTGAGGTAATTTTGGTAGGTGATAGCCTTGGCATGGTCGTGCAGGGGCAGTCATCCACACTGCCCGTCACGCTTGGCGACATGGTGTATCACACTGCCAACATCGCCCGAGGTAACAGCCACGCCCTGATTATGGCTGATTTGCCATTCATGAGTTATGCTACTTTAGAAGACGCCATCAATAGTAGCCGTGCGGTGATGCAAGCGGGGGCGAATGTGGTTAAGATAGAAGGGGATGATGGCTTGTGCCAGATCATCTCCGTACTTGCCAAAAATGGCGTACCGGTGTGCGCACATTTGGGACTGACACCGCAGGCGGTGAATGTATTTGGCGGTTATAAAGTACAAGGCAGAACGGATGAACAGGCCAAAAAACTCTTAGATGACTGCCAGAAACTCGTTCAGGCAGGCGCAAGCATGCTGTTATTAGAATGTGTGCCCGCCGCTCTTGCTAAGATGGTTACCCAAAGTGTGAATGTCCCTGTCATTGGCATTGGTGCGGGTGCTGATACGGATGGTCAGGTATTGGTCATGCATGACATGTTGGGCGTTTACACGCGTAAGCCTGCCAAGTTTGTCAAAGACTTCTTGGGTGATGATGCGAACGACAATGGCGTACTTGGCGCGTTTGAGTTGTATCATAAGCAGGTCAAAGAGGGGTCTTTTCCAGCTGCTGAGCACAGTTTCAATTAGCTAGTATGGAGCGAACGACATGCACATTTTTCACAATATCAAAGAATTACAATCAGCTCTGCAGGCATGCCGCAAAGATGGCAAAATCATCGCCTTAGTGCCGACCATGGGTAATCTGCATGATGGTCATCTGTCACTTGTAAATATCGCCAAGGAGCATGCTGACATCGTTGTGGCGAGTATCTTTGTGAATCCCACGCAGTTCGGGGTGGGTGAGGATTTTGACAGTTATCCGCGCACGCTGGATGAGGATTGTGCTAAGCTTCGGAGTGTGGCGTGCGACATGGTTTTTGCGCCGAGCGTGGATGAGATGTATCCTACTTACCCGCCGCAGATTCAGGTGCTCTCTGGCGAGATTACCAAGATTCTATGTGGTAAAACTCGCCTGACGCACTTTGACGGTGTGGGATTAGTCGTCAGTAAGCTGTTTAATATTGTGCGTCCTGATGTGGCGATCTTTGGCAAAAAAGACTATCAACAGCTTGCCATCATTCGTAAGCTGAACGATGAGCTAAACTTTGGCATCAAGATCATTGGCGGTGAGATCGTGCGTGCGGATAGCGGTTTGGCATTATCTTCTAGAAATGGCTACCTGACCGCTGATGAATTGGCCGTCGCTCCAAGGCTGCATCAGGCGCTATGTGACTTTGCTGATGAATTAAGAGCTGATTTTAATATTCTGCGGTTAAACGAGCTCACCCAAAAATATCGCGATCGGATCAATGCTTCAGGATTTACGGTGGATTATCTAGAGGTGCTGACCGATAGACTGACGCCGCCTAGCAATCAAGATAAAAATTTGGTGATTCTAACTGCAAGCAACCTTGGCAAAGCAAGACTGTTGGATAATATCGAAATTCACCTAACTTAAAGGATGATCATGAGCGATTCAATCTCTATCGTTATCGTCTCGGGGCGTTCAGGCTCGGGCAAGACATCGGTATTAAATATCCTAGAGGATTTTGGGTATTATGTGATTGATAATTTGCCATTGTCGTTGGTGGATAGCGCTATTAGACGGCTAACGCTGGATGATAGCATTCATAAGATCGCGCTTGGGATTGACAGCCGTCTGCCGCTTGCAGATTTATCAAATTTCCCAGTGTTACATCAAGCGCTCATCAAGGAATATGGCGAACAGGCAGTGACGGTGCTGTATGCCACCGCCGAAGAGCGTGTGCTGGTGGCGCGATTTGGTTCGACGAGACGTGTGCATCCTTTGATGGCAACCAAAGGTAACCTACCGAACGCCATCCATAGCGAGATCGCACTGCTTGAACCCATCGCAAGTCTGGCGGACATTAAGATGGATACAAGTTTGCTAAATGTTCACGAATTAAAAGAAAAGGTTCGTGATTATCTTGGGTTTGAAAATAAGATTAATGTTAATCTACTGTCCTTTGGTTTTAAGTATGGCGTGCCATTGGATGCTGATCTAGTATTTGACATGAGAATATTGCCAAACCCGCATTGGCACGAGGAATTAAGAATATTGACGGGGCAGGACGACGCAGTAAAAGCCTTCTTCGCTCAATCTCCCGAGGTTGATGAGATGGCAGAGGACATCACGGCCTATCTTCTAAAATGGCTGCCCAAATTTGCAGACAATAACCGCCATAACATGACGGTTGCCATCGGCTGCACCGGCGGCAAACACCGCTCAGTCTACGTTAGCGAAAAAATAGAAAAGGCCTTGGCTCTCGGACTGCCTGAGCATCTAAAGGTGCGCATCAAGCACCGTGAAAAACGCCACTGGTAACCCATTAATACAAGAGTATGTTATGAATATTGACTGGTCAAAACAAGACATGCGAGTCTCTCGCACCGAAATCAAAAAATCACACGAGCGCTTGCAGGCACTGGCTACGCCACTGGCAAATTTGTCAAAAAAACAACTCGCTACTTTGCCAGTTAGTGATTATTTCTTAGATGAATTAAAACACTTATCAGACATCACCAGCGCGGCAGCGAAGAACCGCCAGATCAAGCGTGTGGGCAAGCTTATCATTGAAGAAGATCGTCATAGTCTGACGCGCGCGCTGTTTGAAATTAAGTTCACCAAAGAGCAGATAACCAAAATCGAAACATGGCTAAGCCGCTTGCAGTTGCATGATGAAAGCACGATCAAGCAATTCGTGAAGCAGTTCAATGCCAGTGAATTTAACAGCGTGTATCAGCTGCTGCTGTGGATTGCCTATGCTGAGCATTTACAGGATGATGAGCTGCTGGATGAGAGCTTGGCGGACTTTGAAAGCTATGTCAGAGAAGTAGCGATCTTATCCACCTAATGATTAATCGGATAAATTCCAAAAAGCAAAAGCCACATGATTGCTCATGTGGCTTTTTTGGTGTTCCTTGCTTTAAGTGCAAGCACTTAATCCATGCGTTTCATCCATAGTGACAGCATTCATCCATGTTGGCGATTCCATTTGCAGTATCCTTGCTGCTTGGGTGTATTATGCCAAATCAGCCCTATCGCAGCAATTAGCCAATATCGTCAATGTTTGTAAGCAATCGCTTACATGGGCTGCCTTGCGCTTTGATAAAAAAATCCGCACACTGTGGTGCGGATTTTTAAGATAATAATCTTATCTTTGCTTATTTCTTTTCGTCGCGGACTTTATTAACTAGGAAGTCAACAACTTGCGTGGCTTTCTCGCCATTGCCTGACACCACATAAGTGCCGTGAACCACGATGGCAGGAACGCCTGTCAACTGATAACGAGCCGCACCTTGCTTGGCGCGTTCGATCTTAGTGCTGACTGAGAATGAGTTATAGAAGCTGTCGAATTTGGCTTTGTCAGCGCCTTGCGATGCGTACCAATCAGCCAAGTTGTTTTGGTTGGCGATGATGTTACGCTTGCCATCTTTGTGAACAGCATCAAAAAGAGCTTGGTGGGTTTTGTTCTCAAGACCCATCTGCTGTGCAGCATAGAAGCCACGTGCAGGCACTTCCCATACAGGGTTCATGGCCGCAGGCGTGCGGAAAAACGCCACGTCTTCGGCGCGGGTTTTTGCCCATTCTTGCATGTGTGGCTCTAGGTTGTAGCAATGTGGGCAGCCATACCAGAAGAATTCACGCACCACAATCACATCGCCTGCGATATTTTCTGGATTTGCAACTTTTTGGTAATCGCGACCTTCTACGAAATCAGCGGCAAAAGCGCTGCTGGCAAGACCGATGGCAGCCGCCATGGCGGTGAATGTTAGGGTGTATTTCATGATGAAATCCTTATAAAACACATCAACAAGCAGCGAGTCGTGCTTGCTTTTTCGTACTATTGATTAAAATGAATGCTAAATTTGGCTAATTCTACCAAAAACGAGCCATGATTTAAATGTTTAAATAAAAATATGCCATAGTTTAGCCTATTTTTTGGCAGAAATGGTAACAGATTTATTAAGCTTGCCTTGCAAAGTGTTTTGATTTTGCACAAATCTTTGTAAATCGATCCATAATCTTAAAAATTGCGCAAAACTTAGCGATACAAGGTGTTCATTGTATCAAAATCAGCTGCTTATGTTCGTGGTTGTATAGCAAATTTGGCGTGAAAGTGATAAGATAGCAAGTAATTTTTGATGACAAAATAAGCGAAAAATTATGCAAACAACCACCCAAAATGTGAACGTCGATTACGATGAAATTGGTAAATTTACCACCTTGGCGAATGAGTGGTGGGACAGAAATGGCGCATTTAAATCACTGCATGACATCAATCCGTTACGCCTAAACTGGATCGAAGACCGCGTGCATGAGTGCTATGGTTCGCCTTTGATGGGTAAGAGCATCCTAGATGTTGGCTGTGGCGGTGGTATTTTATCGCATTCGATGGCGGTGCGTGGCGCGAATGTGCTTGGCGTGGATCTGGGCAATGAGAATCTACAGGCAGCGAGTATCCACGCTAATAAGACGGGCATGAGTGAGACCTTGTCATTTCGCTGTGTGGCGATCGAAGAATTGGCAAAAGAGCAGCCAGAAACCTATGATGTTGTCACGTGCATGGAGATGCTAGAGCACGTTCCTGATCCATCGGCGATCATTGAAGCGTGTTTTAAATTATTAAAGCCAGGCGGAGTGTTTGTAACCTCGACCATTAACCGTAACCCTAAGTCATACCTATTTGCCATTGTGGGCGCGGAGTATGTACTGCGCTTGGTGGATAAAGGCACGCATGATTATAACAAGTTCATCACACCTGCCGAGCTTGATCAGATGGCAATTCGTGCAGGCTTTGAGCGTCAAGACATGACAGGCTTGCATTATAATCCGATTACAAAGCATTTTTGGTTGTCGAATCGCAATGTTGATGTCAATTACATGATGTCGTTCACTAAGGCAGCAGCTGACAAGGTGGTACAATGAGTGCATTAAAGGCGGTTCTGTTTGATCTAGATGGTACGCTCATTGATACCGCGCCTGATTTTATTCGCATCATCAAGGACATGTGCGCCAAGCACAACCATCCTTGTCCAAGCGACATGGCCATCCGTGAGCAGGTATCGGCAGGTGCACGTGCGATGGTGCGACTGATGTTTGGCGATGAGTTGGGCGAGGTGGCAGATACCGATCCTAAGCTGCTTGGTTATCGTCAAGAATTCTTGGATCTATACGAGCAGGACATCTGTGTTGATAGCCGACTGTTCGATGGGTTTGACGAGCTGTTAAAATCTTTTGAAGATGCGGGGATTTGTTGGGGTATTGTTACCAATAAGCCGCGTTATTTGGCAGAGCAACTGCTGGATAAATTAGACCTTGCTGATCGCTGTTCGGTATTAGTATGCCCTGATGATGTGACCAACACCAAGCCTGACCCTGAGCCGATGCATCTGGCATGTGATCAGCTTGGCATCACCCCAAAAGACGCCATCTATGTGGGCGATCACATCCGAGACATACAGGCAGGGCGCGCATCGGGTATGCAGACGGTGGCGGTGGCATTTGGCTATATCGTCCCTGAGGAAGATCCGAGAGAATGGGATGCGGATTTTGTGGTGGCGACACCTGATGATTTGGCGGTGCTACTGAATAGACTGGTGTGACGGCTAGGATTGCATCATAAATTAAGCCTGTCATTGCTAACGGGGTGGGCATTTGGAGATTGTATAAAAACACCTAATGAGTCGTCGCCCAAATTTATTACTGATAAATCAAGATAAAACAATACGGAATACACATGCAAAGTGCACAAATTAATCATGAAGAGATTTTAAATTTCACGCCAAAAGCGGACAGTCTGCAAGATAAAATCATCCTAGTAACCGGCGCAGGCGACGGCATTGGTAAGGTTGCCGCCTTAACTTATGCCAAATGCGGGGCGACGGTATTATTATTAGGTAAGACCCAAGCTAAGCTTGAGGCGGTGTACGATGAGATCGAGGACCTAGGCTTGCCAACCCCTGCCATCTTGCCGATGGATCTGGAGAAAGCAACTTTTGCCCAGATGAATGAGCTTGCCACGCTTATCGAGAAGGAATTTGGTTGCTTGGATGGGGTGCTGCATAACGCGGCAATTCTTGGGGCGCTGACGCCTTTGGAGATGTATGACCCGATCACCTTTGAGCAGGTGATGCATATTAACACCACGGCCGTATTTATGCTGACTCAAGCCTTGTTACCGTTATTAAAAACCGCTCAAAGCGGCTCGGTGGTATTCACAAGTTCAGGCGTGGCACAAGTGCGAGCATTTTGGGGGGCGTACGCGTTATCAAAACAAGCCATCGAAGGCATGAGCGAGATTTTCACCCAAGAGACACAGCGTCTGACTGCGCTACGCTTCAACTGCATCAATCCTGGCGCGACCCGCACCAACATGCGCGCCCATGCATTCCCAGGCGAAGATCCATATACGCTAAAGACACCTGAAGACATCATGCCGGCCTATGTCTATCTGATGACAGATGAGGCAAGTGGCATCAAAGGGCAAGTGGTACACTGTCAGCCCAAATAAACCCAAAGGCGGCGTGAATGCCGTCTTTTTAGTGCTTTTGGCTAAGGCCGAATGAAAACAGGGCTGCACTTGAATTTTGTACGCACACCCGATAAAATTTATCACATATTTTTAAATTTCAATGATTGGAATTGCCGTGGAGTTATTACAACATCTTTTGATGATTTTGGTCTTGATTTTGGTATCAAGCTTTTTCTCAATTTCTGAGATTGCCTTGGCAGGGGCAAGAAAAATCAAATTAAAGCTCATCTCCGAAGGTGGCGATAATCGCGCTGATAAGATCATGCACCTACAAAAAAACTCTGCCGACTTTTTTGCCACAAGCCAAATCGGACTAAATGCGGTCGCCATCCTTGGTGGTTCGGTGGGTGAAGGGGCGCTTCGTCCTTATTTTGCCGAGCTGATTGGATATTTTTATCAAGGTCAATGGACGGAGAGCATCGCCTTTTTTACCAGTTTTACAGTAGTGACACTGGTCTTTATTCTATATGCTGACTTAATCCCCAAGCGCATCGCGATGATTAACCCCGAAAAGGTCGCCCTAGCGGTCATTAATCCGATGCTGGTGGTGATTAAGGTGGTCAAGCCCTTGGTGTGGATCATTAACGGCATTGCCAATGTGACCTTTCGCCTATTCAAGATTAACACTGTGCGAGAAGAGAGTATTACCTTTGATGACGTCTCTGCCATCATGGACGCAGGCGCAGAAGCGGGCGTGGTACTACAACAAGAGCAGCATTTTATTGAAAATGTGTTTGAGCTAGAAGAGCGTACCGTGCCGTCATCAATGACCGTGCGTGAAGACGTGGTGTATTTTACCTTGGGGGAATCTGAAGATTCCATCCGCCAAAAAATCGCCGAGTATCCTTATTCGAAGTTCTTGGTGTGTAGCGAGACCATCGATCAAGTGATTGGTTATGTTGATACCAAGGATATTTTGGTGAGATTCTTGAATAATCAGTCTTTTGTGCAGTTAAACGAATCTACCATTCGTAACGTGCTGATTATCCCTGATACGCTGACCCTTTCTGAGCTTTTGGATAAATTTCGTGCCAGTAAAGAAAAATTCGCGGTCGTCATCAACGAATATGCGTGGGTGGTCGGGGTCATCACATTGTCCGACATCATGATGACGGTCATGGGGGACTGGGGGTCGCCCATCGAAGAAGAACAGCAGATCATCCGCCGTGATGAGAATTCTTGGCTCATCGATGGTAGTACGCCCATTGATGATGTCAAGCATGCGCTTGATGTGGTGGAATTTGAAGATTGGGATCATTATGAGACGCTGGCGGGCTTTATCATGTATCGCTTGCGTAAGATTCCGCGCCCTGCCGATTTTGTTGTGCATGAAAATCTTAAATTTGAAGTGGTGGACATTGACCATTATAAGATTGACCAAGTGCTAGTGACTCGTCTGCCTGATAACATTGAAGAGACGGCAGATAGGGATTGGATGTAAATCTTTAAACATAACTACGAACAAAAAACAGTCAAATGGCATGATTTGACTGTTTTTTTATTGGGTTCTGGTTGGCTTATTAAGTCATTTGATTGAGCTGATTATCAATCCTGTCAGCTCGTTATCCATCTCATCCCAATCTATCTTTTGATGTAGGATGAGCTCTAGACGGCTGTCACCCTGTGCATCGCTGTCTTGGATGCTGATGCTCTCTTGGGTGATGTTTAGGCTAATCCAACCATCTTGAGTGTGAATGATGCCTTTGATACGAGCATAATGAGGGAGGTTTAGTAGCCATTTTTGTAGTTCATGACCATCGAATCGCCATTCTTTTGGCAGTCGCCATCCGCCCACGTGAAAGCTTGCCATCTTATCATGATAGCGATAGGGCAGCTCGGTGCTGTCTGTGTCGTTGGTTGTGTTTGTGTTTGTGGTTGCAGGCTTGACAGCCAAAGGATTTAGGGCAACTTTGATGGGCTGCAGCTTGGGCGTTGGCATTTTGCCAAGTAATGTCATAAGCTCATCGGCAGAAGTGGTGTTCATGTCAATGATCTGCACATCAGGGTGAATGCTACCGATCCAATCATTCAGCGCCTGATATTGATCAGTGCTGAGCGTCTCGGTGCGGTTGATGACGACGATGTCTGAGAATTTGACGTGCACTTGATAGCCATCGTGATTGCGATAATGCGCTTCTTGCCATTGGGCGGCATTTAGGACGCAAATGGTGGCGCGTAAGTCAAGACTGGTCTGCCAATGCGGTGCGCCCAGCTGACTTAATAGCTCATCAGGATGGGCAAGACCCGTAGGCTCGATGATCAGATGACTGGGCTTATGATCAAAGAGTAAGCGAACCAAGGCGATCTGTAGCGGTAGCTGATTGGTACAGCAGATGCATCCGCCGCTCACTTCTTTGATTGCGACATCATTATCGGTAAAAAGCTTGCCATCAATGCCAATCTTACCAAACTCATTCACCAAGATCGCCCATTTGTCCGCCATGTTCAAGGCGTTTTTGTGAGTCAGCAAGACATTAATAAACGTGGTCTTGCCCGCGCCCAGAAAGCCTGTGATGATCGTGGTTGGTGTGCGTGCGACGATGGTCATGGTTAGATCTCGATCTTATGCTGTTTGGCGGTCGCCATGCACGTCTGATAGCGCTTATCGACTCGGGTGGCGAACCAGTTGGTATTATAATCTCGGCTTAGCTTCGGCCCTGAGATGACGACTTGTGGCATGATGGCGTAGCTCGGGTCGCGTCCGTATTTTTTCTTGAACATCTCACTGATCGCGCGGTAGCTTTGAGTGTCTTCAAAGCTTTTGGTTTTTTCTTTTTTTAGGTCGCTGCGGATTTGGCGTTCGCTAATGGGTGTTGGTGCTGTCGCCAAAAGCTTGATGAGTACGGTTTCGGTTTGGCTTTTTTTGCTCAGTGGGCTACTGCCATCATAGAGCAAAAGATCGCCATCGATGTCGATTTTTTGTTTGCTTAGGCTGCTGATGCGCTGCTGAAAGGCGGCATTACGACTTGAATACATGCCAGAATTATAATCGGCGAATCGATACAGTGGCTTATCATAATCGGCCTTATACACCATGAGGCGATGAATGCCATAGTACAGACCGCCGTACTGGCTATAAAGATCAGCACGTAGGGTGCGATCGCTCATGTTGCTGCGGCGATGCGCACGCGCGTAGTCGATGTGCACCTGCATCGACCCCAGTGTGGTGATGGGGTTGATGCGCTCATCGATACCTTCGCCAGTCAGCTTGGTGATGTGGGCAAGCCCTGAGACTTTATAAGTGTTGGCAAAGTAATCAAAGATTTTTTGATACAGTTCGTCCAGTTCGCGTTCGGTTTTTACTTGCTGAATTTGCTTGATAAAGCTGTCGTCTTTGGTCGGCTTGGTTTTAAACATCGTAAGAAAGGTCTTGGCAAGTGTCTTGCCGAATTTGGCTTCTAGTTTCTCATCGATCGCCTTTAGTGAGGCGTTGCCTAGGTTTGGTACGCGCGGATCAGCATCAAAATTAGACTCTTGGTCGATGACGGCAATCGCAGTGCAGATGTTCTGAGTGTTCTTGGGGATCTTTAGTTCATCGAAGATTTTAGCAATGTCGGCCGCCCACAAGGCTCGTCCATCGACGCGCTTAGGGATGAGTTTGGTGATTTGCTTATCGGTGAGTGACTTGGTCTGCGTGGTGTCAGCAGTATCACAGGCGCACAGCAATGCAGCGCCAATCACAACAAGAGCGCGCTTTGACATGACTATGCCTTTGTATCTAGATGCAGGCGCATCAGACCTTCTTGTTGGGTGGTGGCGACGAGTTTACCATCTTGCCAAAATTGACCATGGTTAAGACCCTTGGCGTGGCTCGTCGTGTCGCTCCACATGTCATATAAGATCCATTCATTGATGTCAAATGGGCGATGAAAATGCATGGAATGGTCGATGCTGGCGACCTGCAGACCGCGACTAAGGTAGCTAAGCCCATGACTCATCAGACCTGTGCCCACCAAATAAAAATCCGACGCGAAAGCAAGTAGCGCTTGATGCACCGCTACAGGCTGCTCACCCAACTCGCTGATGCGTAGCCAGTTGGCTTGACGTGGGCGCATGGGCTTAGGTGCGATGGGGTCGCGAGGATTGATGGGCTTGATCTCAACATGGCGTTTTCGCATGAATCTTGCTTTTAGGGCTTCTGGGACGTTGCCGACATAGGATGATTTTAGCTCTTGTTCATTTAATAGCGAGTCGGGCTCTGGATATTTAGGCATCGGTTCTTGGTATTCAAGCCCGCCTTCCATGGGAGAGAATGATGCTATCATCGAGAAGATTGCCTGTTCGTTCAGCTCGCCGGCATCATTTGGCACGTACTGAACCGCGATGACTTCACGTGCTGACAGGCTTCTACCATCACGCAGGCGACGCACTTGATAAGTCACCGGCAAACGAACATCACCACCGCGCAAAAAATACCCATGCAAAGAATGACAAGGCTTGTCGTACTCTAAGGTCAATGCCCCCGCCATGAGCGCCTGCGCCAATACTTGACCTCCAAAAATCCTAGGACCAACATAATCAAAGCTGGGCGCAACGAATATGTCAGGCGCGGTTTGTTTTAGGGCGATGGTTTTTAATAAATCAGCGACCAAGTCTTTTGGGTCATCACTTTTTGCAAAAATATGAGTCATGGCGTGCGGCTATTTCGTGATTAAAATTATATATCTATAAATTGAATTGATATTCATCAAAAGACTTATTATCTATCTGCATCAGTCGATTGTCAATATTTGGCACAGTGATTATGCATGGCAATTGTGACGCATCGGTATAAATTTTATGTATTTAATCATCGCGGCCATCGTCAGGCTTGATGACTGGTGCGAGAACTTTTTTCGCCCAAATCATTCCTTAATCACAAAAAAATGGTAAAATGACTGCCATATACGACAAACTATTATCATTATTTTATGTTAAAACTCCCCAATAAGTTAAGCCAGTTGTTCGGCAAAGGCAACAAGTCAAAAAAGAACGTGATTACCACGCACGAATCGCATGATCGGGGCAGCCATGATGATCAAGAGGTGAAAGTAAAACCGCGCCATCCGATCGCATCGCCCAATCCTTATCGCCGCGTGTCTGCCAAGGGCTTGTCACTGGCGGTAAAGCCTACTGTCATCGGTGAAGCACCCATCATCGATAACGAGAATCCAACTTTCTATGTGATTCGAGATTATTCACGTTCGAACAGTTTGCTTGTGGGCATGATGACAGATGAATTGGATTTGCCGTCAGCGCTGGCCGAGATTCATTCGCGCGGACTTGATGAGTCATCTGCGATGGTGTTCTTGCATGGGCGCAACAAAGAACGCGAGAGCGTGTCGCCACGTCTTGAGCGGCTGGTCAAGGCATGCCTTGATAATCCTGAGCTGGATGTGAATCTGGTGCCTGTAACGATTCTATGGGGGCGCGCTCCTGACAAAGAAGAGTCGATGTTTCGCCTGTTGATGGCGGATGAATGGAGCTCGCCGAGCATCCCTAAGCAGCTATTTAACATTGGCGTGATGGGGCGTGATACCTTTGTTCGATTCTCTGAAGCCAAATCCTTACAAAAGCTCATCACGGATGCCAAAGCAGGCGTTGGCGATGATTTGTCACGCACGATTAATCTAAGACTAAAAGGATTCTTGGATAAGCAGCGCACTAGCATCGTCGGGCCTGACTTATCAGACAGGCGCAATGTGGCAGGTGAGATCCTGTCATCGCCAGTGGTGCAAGCCGCCATCGAAAAAGAAGCTGCCGAATCAGGCAAATCCATCAATGCCGTCAAAAAAGAAGCATCGGGATACCTAAGCGAGATCGTCAGTGATTATTCGCATTCGGTGCTTAGGTTCTTTGATCATTTCTTGACGTGGCTGTGGACACGACTGTATGACGGGGTTGAAGTGCGTAATTTTGAGCGTGTGCGACAGCTTGCCCCTGATCATCAGATTGTCTATGTGCCTTGTCATCGTAGTCACATGGATTATCTGCTACTGTCCTATGTGATCTATAAGCGAGGTCTTCGCATTCCGCACATCGCAGCTGGCGAGAACTTGAATATTCCTTTATTGGGCGAGCTGCTGCGTAACGGCGGTGCGTTCTTCATGCGTCGTAGCTTTAAGGGTAATGCGCTGTACAGCACGGTATTTAAAGAATATGTGCACAGTCTGATGCAGCGTGCGGCTCCGATGGAATATTTCATTGAGGGTGGTCGTTCGCGTTCGGGTCGTCTATTACCGCCGAAGCTTGGCATGCTTGCCATGACGGTGGGCAGTCACCTGCGTGAACCTGCCAAGCCTGTCGTCTTTATTCCAACCTACATCAGCTATGAGCGAATCATGGAGGGGGCGACTTATGTTGGTGAGCTTAAAGGCAAGCCAAAAGAATCTGAGAACTGGCTAGGGCTACTAAAAACCGCACGTAAGATCGAACGTATCTTTGGCACGGTGCATTTGTCATTTGGCGAGCCTTTGCATTTGAATGATTTTATGGAGAAATTCTCTGTATCTGCCAAAGACAACAGCGAAGAGAACACCAAGAACACGCACGCAATGGTGCAGAACTTAGGTGTCAAAGTCCTGCAAAACATCAATAAATCTGCGGTCGTAAATCCCGTATCGCTCATTGCATTGGCGCTGCTATCTACACCTAAGTCGGCGCTTGATGAAGATCAATGCATCGAGCAGATCGCTCTGTATCAGCGCATCGCTCGTGCGCTGCCGTACGATGAAGACACGCACATCACCGATCTGCCGCCGAGTGAGATTCTGGCTTATGGCGAAAAGCTAAAACTCATCGAGCGTACGCCACATGTGCTTGGCGACATGATTCGTGTGGCGGACAAGCAAGCACCGCTGTTAAGCTATTTTAGAAATAACATCTTGCACGTGTTCATCATGGCGAGTTTCTTGGCGGCTCTGGTGCAGCGTAATGGACGCATTTATCGTGAGAAGCTTGATGCCATCACCACATTGATGTATCCGTTTTTGCAGGCGGAATTATTCTTAAACACTGCATTAAAACACATTGAGAATCTAACCGATGAGACGTTAAGTGTACTCATCGTTGAGGGCTTGATTGTGGATCTGGGTAATGGCGTGCTTGGCGTACCAGAGACCAACTCGCCAAGTTATCAGCAGCTGTTGGTGTTAGCAAGTCCTGCCCAGCAGAGCCTTGAGCGTTATTTCATGGCATTGGCGTTATTGTCCGAGCAGGGCAGCGGTCGCCTAACCACAGAGCAAGTGGTTAATCTGTGCCACGTGCTTGGTCAGCGCATCTCGGTGCTGTATGCCGATGATTTGCCTGACATGTTTGATAAGGCGTTATTTACAAGCTTTATCGACACATTAAAGCGCTTAGATTATGTCAAAACGGACGAATCCGGCGTGCTGATTTTTGATAAGCGTATCGATAAAATCGCCCAAAATGCCAAATTCGTGCTCAATCCTGACATGATGCAGCTGCTGCGTCATACTGCAAGCCTTGACAATGCTGAGATTGAGACCGCGATTAATGAGATGAATAATAAGCGCATCTTTGGTAAATCTAAGCGATAAAAATAATGCATTATCTATGCGTCCTTGATGATGGATGATGTCATAAAAACAAAAAAAGAGCAGGCTTTTTGGTCTGCTCTTTTTTGATGGATGGACTAACTAGGGGGCAAGACGTTCTTTTATCCAAGCATCATCATCTAAGCGATAGCGAATGCGATCGTGTAGGCGTGATGGGCGACCTTGCCAAAATTCAATCGCATCAGCACGCACCAAATACCCACCCCAATGTGGTGGACGTGGCACGTGTAGGGGGTGTTTGACCCCAAATAAAGCCGCGCGTTTGACGATGACTGACTTATCTGAAATGACTTGGCTTTGCTCGCTTGCCCATGCGCCAATACGACTGGTGTAAGGGCGGCTGTCAAAATATTCGTCAGAGGCTGTCTCATTTAGGTATTCCGCCATGCCCTCGATGCGCACCTGACGTTCAAGCTCAGGCCAAAAAAAGGTGATGCTGATGAATGGATTGGTGGACAGCGCCTTGCCTTTGCGGCTGTGATAATTACTAAAAAACACAAAGCCATCATCGTTGACTTCTTTTAGTAGTACCATGCGGCTACTGGGGCGACCATTTTCATCGACGGTGGCGATGTTCATGGCGGTCGGTTCGTTCACTTGGGCGGTGATGGCATCGTTCAGCCACGCCTGAAACTGCATCAATGGGTCGGCATGGCAGTGCGATTCGCTCAGTTCTTGCTTGCTGTAGTCTTCTCTGATGTCGTGCAGATTCATGATAATCCTTATTTAAATTTAACCACGCCCACGCCATCATGGCCGTCTTGTTCACGCATGGCGGCTGTTTCATCAATGGTGGGGCGACGTTCGCTGTGGTCGCAGGCGGTGCACTCAATCCATTCGTCAAACTCAGGCTCGAACACCTGTATCTGAACGATGGCATCCATGGTGCGGCATTTTGGGCAAGCCACACCTGCGAGGAATTGGCGTTTTGGGCGGGTTGATTGGTAACGCATCACGCCACCTCAAAGCCGCTATGACGTAGCAGCGCATCGATCTTCGCCTCACGCCCTGCAAAGGCGGTGAAGTTCTCTTTGGCGGTGCGTGAGCTACCCATCGCCAGAATGCTGTCATAAAATGCCTTACCAATCACAGGGTTGATGACGCCTGTATCGCCGGCATGATCTTCAAACACACCAAAGGCATCTGCCGACAGCAGCTCCGCCCATTTATAAGAATAGTAGCCTGATGCATAGCCGCCAGCAAAGATATGGCTAAAGCTGTTTGGGAAGCGGTTATTGCTTGGCGGCATGATGACAGCCACTTCATCGCGAACCTGATTCAATGTGGTCATGATCGCTGCATAGTCTGTCAAATTACCCGCATGCATGCGCAAATCGAACAGGCCAAATTCAATTTGGCGCAGTGTTTGTAATCCAGATTGGAAATTTTTGGCGGCAAGCATTGCATTTAGCTTGTCATCAGGCAGTGGCTCGCCTGTCTCAACATGGCGGCTGATTTTGGCGATGCCTGCCTTATCCCAAGCGAAGTTCTCCATGAATTGACTGGGCAATTCGACCGCATCCCACTCTACACCGCTGATGCCCGACACATCGGCGATGTTGACACGAGTCAGTAGATGATGCAGTGCATGGCCAAATTCATGGAATAAAGTCAGCACTTCATCATGGGTCAGTAGGCTTGGCTTACCATCCACCGCAGGCGAGAAATTTCCCACCACAAAGCACACAGGCAGAGTCTGGCTGCCGTCTAGTCTTTCGTGTTTGCCCTGAAAGTCTGACAGCCATGCACCGCCAGATTTGCCCGCGCGTGCGTATAGATCAATGTACGCGCCACCGATCAAGCCGTCTTTGCCATGCACTTCATAGAACTGCGCATCCTTATGCCAGACAGGCGCATCTTTGGCAATAAAGCGCACGCCAAACAGCTCATGAATTATGTCAAACATGCCATTTAGCACCACAGGCACGGGGAAATAAGGGCGAATCGCTTCGCTGTCTAGGCTGTATTTGGCGTTTTGAAGTTTCTCGCTGATGAACGGCACGTCCCAAGGCTGCACGTCTTCGATGCCGAGTGTCGTGGCGAATTCTTTTACTTCTTCTAGGTCTTTTTGGGCGAATGGTCGTGCCTTATTAGCCAAATCCAACAAAAAGTGTTCGATCTCATCATGGCTGTCTGCCATCTTAGTGGCAAGGGATAGCTGGGTGTAATCTTTGAAGCCTAGCAAATTGGCTTTTTGTGTGCGCAATGCCAAAATGCGCGTCATGATGTCGCTGTTGTCAAATTTGCTAGGTTTGTCGTCTTTTTGACCTTCGAATGTCGATTCTGCGGATGCGCGGGTGTTGTAGGCGTGATATAGAGTCTCGCGCAGGTTGCGATCGGTGGTGTATTGCATGACAGCCAGATACATGGGGGTGTCTAGGGTCGCGACATAGTCGGTGGGCAGGGTTGCATCTGGGTGTTTGGTTTTATGGTTGTCGCCTGCCGCCTTTAGTAGGGCAAGACCGCTTGGGGTGATGCCATCTAACTGCTCTTGGGTTAAAGGCAGGGCGAACGCGCCTGTGGCATCCAAGACATTGTCCGAAAACTGAGCAGACAGCAGCGACAGCTCGCTTTGGATTTTGGCGAATTGGTCTTTTTTGTCATCAGGCAGGCTAACACCAGACAGATCAAAACTCTGTAGCGCCAAGAAAGTTGCGCGCACACGGGCAAAGTCACCGCTGCCTTTTAGGTCGTTTTGTAGGGTCTTGTACAGATCATATAGGGCTTTTGATTGACCAACTCGCACGCCAAATTCGCTTAATCTTGGCAGAATTTCATGATGTGCATGGCGAATCTCTTCGTTATTCATCACGCTATTTAGGTGAGATAGCACCCCAAAAGGCCGATGAATGGCATGGCTTAGGGTGTCAAATTGATCAATGATGGCAAGCGGTTCGCCATCCATGTCCATCTTGCCAGCTTCTAAGTCATCCAAAAAAGCATGGGCAGCGTCTAAGGCGTCGTGGGTCTCTTGGGTGAGGGCTTGTGGGGTGGTTTTATTGAAATCCACCAAATGTAAGCGCTCGTCAAAATCTGCGCTATTAAAATTAATACTCATGGGCGTTCTCGCTTTTTGTGTTGTTGTCAAAATTATAAGGGCGGACAAGGGCTTTTGCAATGTTAGCATGCCAAAAAGCAAGGCTGATTACAAAATTTAAGATGGCTAAAATTTGTTCACAAAAGATAACTATTGTAAAAAATTTGTCATAAATCTTTGCATAACACCACTATAAGATTGTGGGAATAGCTGTTATATTGGGTTTCAAGTAGTGGGGAATTTGACTACTTTGGCAGGCGAGAAGCCTGATAAATAATGCACTATAAGAAGGAAACCTATCATGACCTTATCAATGAAATCTACCCTAAAACAGCTTCGTGGCGTGACCGCAGATCCTGCGCTTTCTGTCATTGTAAAGACACATCGCACCCACCCTGAGAACGAACAAGACCCTATCGCCCTAAAAAATGGACTGTCTGAGGCGGCAGAGCGTCTGGCTAACGAGTATGACAAGCGCACCAGCGATGCGATTTTGGGTAAAGTGGAAGAGGCGCTAACAGATTACGACCATAATTATAATCTAGACAGCTTAGCGATTTTTGCGACGGCGGATGAGGCTAAGGTATTGCGCTTGCCAGTTGATGCCACACCTCGCGTGGTTGTTGATAAGAAATTCGCCATACGCGACTTTATGCGTGACCTAGCGCACTCGGTGCATTACTATGCTCTCGTGGTGACTCGTACACATGCCAGACTGATTGAGGCAGTGAATAACCGTGTCGTGCGTGAGTTTGATGATACAACGCTAGAGCAAGCCGACATGCAGAATCTGACGTTCCCAATCGATAATACTTCGCTCTACACCACCAGTGGTGCGGATCGCTCTGCAGCATCGAATGAGGATAATTATCTAAAAGAATTCCTAAATCGTGTTGATAAAAGCGTCCAAGAAGTGATTGGTAAGTCTCAGGACAATGTATCGCTATTCGTTGTTGGCGATGCGCGTAATATCAGCTTCTATAAAGACGTATGCGACCGCCCTGACATCATCGCAGGTTCAGCGGATAACGTCACTGACCTAGAGAATGGCTCGGCTCAGCACATTATTGACAGCCTGAACGAGTCAGTCGAAGCTTATCGCGCTTCTCGCCATGAATCTAGCCTAGGCGAGATGGAAGCTGCCCGCGGCAACAATCTGCTACGCACCGATTTGCAAGCGATCTACCAAGCGGCCTTCCAAGGCATCGGCGAGCGTCTATATGTACGTATCGGCTACATTCAGCCTGCGGTGGTTGATGAGGCGAACCAGAGCATCACACTAAGTGATGATGCAGCTGCTGACGGTGTCACCGATGATGTGGTGGGCGAGATCATTGAGCTGGTCAGCGCACATGGCGGTGAAGTGGTGTTCTTACCAAAAGAGATCATCGCAGATACTGACATCGCACTGGTGACACGTTACTAAACCAAAGAGCTGGCAATGATTAAGGTTTAACAAGCCCAGATAAAAATTGCCAAACTCACAAACCATGCTAAAATGACGCAATATTGATTGCGTCATTTTTAATTGTATGAATCCGATTACCGTTATTAGTTATAATATCCACAAAGGCATGTCGCCGATGAATCGTCTGGTCAAGCTAAATGGCATGGCGAATGCGCTCGCCTCCATTGACCCTGATGTACTGTGCTTGCAAGAAGTACAAGGACAGAACTTAAAACGCGCTATGTCATTTAATGAATACCCTAAGCAGTCTCAGCATGAATGGTTTGGTGAATATCTGGCTTTAAAAGACAGCTATGGCAAGAATGTGGAATATGAGCATGGGCATCATGGCAATGCAGTGCTGTCTCGTCACCCACTCGACCCTAAGCATAATGTAAATATCACAGTTAGCCGTCTTGAGAAGCGCGGCGTACTGCACTGTGAGATCCATCCTGAGGGCTGGGAGAGACCTGTGGTGGTGTTGTGCGCGCATCTAAATCTATTGCACCGTGATCGCATCAAGCAATATCAGGCGATCATTGATTATATCGATGGCGTGATTGGCAAGGATGTGCCGTTAATCTTGGCTGGTGATTTTAACGATTGGAGTAAAAAATCCACCCAAGTGTTGGAATCGCTTGGCATGACTGAGGTTTTTCATCATTTGCACGGGGTGTATCCTGCCACTTATCCTGCCAAGCTACCAGTACTGAGCCTAGACAGAATCTATGTGCGTAATTTACAAATCCACCGCGCAACTGTTCATGCGGGCATGCCGTGGTCGAATCTGTCCGACCATTTGCCAATCAGTGCAGTACTGTCTCTTTAAATTAAAAACCGCCCAAAAATTGAGCGGTTTTTGTGGTTTATTCGACTGTGACCGATTTTGCAAGGTTTCTTGGCTTATCCACGTCTGTGCCGCGCACCAGTGCGACATGATAGGAGAGTAGTTGAACTGCGATGGTGTGCACGATCGGCGATAGCACGCCCACATGGCGCGGGGTGCGAATGACGCGTACATCATCAGTCTCGGTGAAGTCGCTGTCAAGGTCAGTCAAGACGAACAACTCGCCACCACGTGCGCTGACTTCTTGCATGTTGGCTTTGACCTTGTCAAGCAGCTTGTCATTGGGGGCGATGACCACCACAGGCATATTTTCATCAACCAGCGCCAATGGTCCATGTTTAAGCTCGCCCGCAGGATAAGCCTCGGCATGAATGTAGGTTAGCTCTTTTAGCTTGAGAGCGCCTTCTAGGGCAATCGAATAATGAATGCCGCGACCTAAGAACAGAGCAGATGGCTTGGTGGCGAATTTTTGTGCCCATGCTGATAACTGAGGTTCTAGGTTAATGGCATGCTGAATACTGCCTGGCAGCAGGCGTAGCTCTTCAGAGAATTTCATAACGTCAGCTTCGCTAATGTGACCGCGAAGCTTGCCCAATGTCACAGCCAGACCGAATAATATCACAAGCTGCGTGGTGAATGCCTTGGTGCTTGCCACGCCAATCTCCGCACCAGCACGAGTATAGATGGCAAGAGAGCTGTTACGTGGTAGGGCAGATTCTAGGACGTTACAGATGGATAGACTGTGTACATGACCTTGAGCTTGAGCGTATTTCAACGCCTCCATCGTATCGAGTGTCTCGCCTGATTGACTGATGGTGATGATCAGCTCCTTGGGGTCGGCGATAACGTCACGATAGCGATATTCGCTGGCGATCTCAACATCACAGCGGATCTTGGCGATCGATTCCAACCAGTATTTACCTGTCAGAGCGGCATAGTAAGATGTGCCACACGCCAGAATCTTAATGCTGTTGATTTCGTTGAAGATGGCAGGTGCATTCTCGCCGAAGTTCTCAGGAATAAAGCCGCCATCCAGGAAGATCTCTGCGGTGTCAGCGACAGCTTTTGGTTGCTCGTTGATTTCTTTTTGCATGAAGTGACTGTATGGACCAAGCTCAAGGCTTGCTAAAGATAGCTGAGAGGTCTTGACTTGGCGCTCAGGCGTGTTGCCATCTTTATCTAGTAGGGTGCCAACGCCATCTGCGGTTAAGATTGCGATGTCGCCATCTTCTAGGTAGGTGACTTGACGAGTAAATGACACTACTGCCGATACATCAGATGCAATGAACACTTCGCCTTCACCAAAACCAATCAACAGAGGGCATCCCATGCGTGCCACAACCATCTTAGTGGGGTCGTCTGGAGTGATGACGGCGATGGCGTACGCTCCGTGAAAACGCGAGCAAGCGGTCTGTACAGCGCGATAGAGATTGCCATCATTTTTGGTGTATTCGTGATGAATGCTGTGAGCGATGACCTCGGTGTCAGTCTGTGATTCAAATTCAAAGCCCAAAGCCTCTAGGCGAACGCGCTCCGCTTCAAAGTTCTCAATGATGCCATTATGCACCACAGCAATCGTGCCGCCTGAGATGTGCGGATGCGCATTAGGCTCAGTTACGCCGCCATGCGTGGCCCAGCGCGTGTGACCGATGCCGATATGACCGAATAATCCTTTGGCTTTGGCAGCCTCCTCCATGAGTGCCACACGACCCACGCGGCGCACGCGTTTGATTTTATTCTCTTCTTCGCTAAATACAGCGATGCCAGACGAGTCATAGCCACGATATTCTAGGCGTTTTAGACCGTCGGTCAAAAAATCCACCACATTAGCTTGGCTACGAATAGCCCCAACGATACCGCACATATATTGTTCCTTAGTATCAAAAAATCTATAAAAATGGCAAAATTACCCTAACAAAACCAATATCACGGATGCTTTTTATTGGCGCTAATATTATAGTGGATTTTGGGATGGGGTGGAAATGATTGCCATCAAATATTACAAAAATAAAACACCGCCAATTGACGGTGTTTTAAGACAATTAAAATTATAATAAATCCCAGTTGTCTCTGGCAGGATACACCACTTTTGGGGCGGTGAATTCTTCTTGTTGGGCTTGGAGTTTCTTGCTGCGATTCACCAAAAAATCAAGCAAGTGATTGCGGATGCGATAATAGCCTTGGTCGTGGTGGATGTGTTCACGAGTGCGCGGATGAGGCAGGGTATTGACCACGATTTCTGCCAGTTTTGCTTGTGGGCCGTTACTCATTAAGAAAATGCGGTCAGCAAGCAAAATCGCCTCATCGATGTCATGGGTGATCATGAATACCGTCTGCTGGGTTTTCTCGATGATGCTCACCAGTTCATCTTGGATGTTGCCGCGCGTTAGGGCATCAAGCGCCCCAAATGGCTCATCCATCAGCAGCATCTTAGGCTCGGTGGCGAAGGCGCGCGCGATACCGACACGTTGCTTCATGCCGCCTGACAGCTCTGATGGCATCTTGTGTATAACGTTTTCTAGTCCCACCAAAGACAAGTAGTGGCGGATTTTTTGTTCTTTTTCGTTCTTTGAGATGCCTTTGTAGCGCGCATCAATGGCAAAGCCAATATTATCGGCAACTGTCAGCCACGGCAGTAGGGCGTGCGACTGAAACACTACGCCGCGCTCAAGGCTGGGTCCGACCACCTCGACACCCTCCATTAGGATTTGACCGCCTGTTTGATGTTCAAGTCCTGCTAAGGCATTTAAGATGGTGGATTTACCGCAGCCAGAGTGTCCGATGAGACAGATGAATTCGTTCTTCTTGATGTCGAAATTGACCTTTTCAAAGACATTCGGTGCATCTTTAGCGTAGCGTTTAGAGAGATTTTGTACACTGATTAATACGTTGTCAGTCGTGTTGTTAACATCATTCGACATAGCTCACCTTTTTTTGTAATAATGCAAATAACCAATCGAGCACCATGCCGACCACGCCAATGAGCAGCACGGCAAAGATGACATTCACGATGGATAAGTTGTTCCATTGGTTCCATACAAAATAACCAATGCCTGTACCGCCTACGAGCATTTCAGCAGCGACAATCACAAGCCATGCAATGCCCATAGAGATGCGCATGCCGGTGACGATGGTGGGCGCAGCAGCAGGTAGGACGATTTTTTTGGCGGTGGTGAGTGGATCAACTTCAAGCGTCTTGGCAACGTTCAGCCATTCTCGGCGAACACTTGCCACGCCAAAGGCGGTGTTGGTCAGCATCGGCCATACCGAACAAATAAAAATCACAAAAATGCTTGATAGATTTGAGTCTTTGATCGTATAAAGGGCGATCGGCATCCACGCTAGGGGCGAGATGGGCTTTAACAGCTGCACAAAAGGCGAGATGGCTTTATCTAGAATCTTACTCATGCCAAGCACATAACCCAGTGGAATGGCAACCAATGCGGCCAATAAGAACCCCAGCAGTACCCTGCCAATTGAATAACCAAGCTGAATGCCGATGCCTTTGTCGTTCAAGCCTTTGTCATAAAATGGATCAGACAGATGCTCGATGGCAGTGGCAGCGAAGCGTTTTGGGCTGGGAAATTCGCTCTCGGTACTGGCGACGACGGCACCTGCGGGTGTGTGCTCAGGAATGTTGCCCATCAGTACTTCGTATTCTAAGGCGATCGGGTCGGTGGGTGCGGTGACTTGTGTGGGCAGAGTCGCCGCCTGCCAGATGCCAAGCGTGACGAGCACGATAAAGGCGGTGACGAGATACGCCTTGGTTTGGGTGGTTAATTTATTAAATAAACTCATTGTTTTTACTTATTATGTTATTGTGCGCGAATGGGAAAGCTTGAGATGTATTCATTAGGGCGACTTGGGTCAAAAGGCTTGCCCATGACGGTAATGGATTTTTCGTCGCTAAATTCATAGCCCATTGCTTGCATTTGTTTTTTGGCATCGGTCAATAAGAATACTTCTTGGGCGAGTTTTTGGTAATCGACATCGCCTTTTAGATAGCCCCAGCGCTTCATTTGCGTGAGCATCCATACCGCCAAAGACTCCCAAGGCATGGCGTTAAAGCCTGTGCGATCTGGCACGTCTTGGACTTTGCCAATGCCATCAGCGAAGCGACCTGTTAAGCTTTGGCGAATCACAAGCTCTGGCTGGTTTAGATAGTTGGCAGGCGATAAGATCTTGGACAGCTCTTTTTTCATTTCAGGCTTATTCGCCATGACGTTGGCTTTTAGAATCGCGCGATACATCGCTAGGAATGATTGCGGATTGTCATCGATAAAGTTTTGGGATGTGCCAAAACTGCAACAAGGATGACCGTTCCAAATATCACGGCTCAATGTGTGAATGTAGCCTGCCTTATCCCAGACGGCGCGTTGGTTGAACGGCTCAGGCCCAAAGAAGCCATCAATGTTGCCGGCTTTTAGGTTGGCGATCATGTCGGGCGGTGTGGTTAAGCGTAGTTTCACGTCCTTATCTGGGTCAAGTCCGTGCTCCGCCAGGAAATAACGCAGCAGATAGTTGTGAATTGAGTGCTCAAATGGAATGGCGAAGGTCATGCCTTTCCAGTTTCGTGGGTCGCGATTGTCTTTGTGTTTTAGAGACATCACGAGGGCTTGACCGTTCACGTTTTGGATGCAGGCGACTTTCATGTCTTGCTTGGTAGAGCCTAGACCCAGCGTGATGGCAAGCGGCATTGGCGCCAGAAAATGCGTAGCGTCCAGCTCGCGATTCATCATCTGATCGCGCACGAGCGCCCAGCCAGCACGCTTGACCAGCTTAGCATTGATGCCTTGCTCGGCATAGTAGCCCAGCGGGTCTGCCATGATGAGCGGCGTTGAGCAGATGATCGGGATAAAGCCGATGGTTAAGTCTTTCTTCTCGGGGTTCAGTCGATCGGCTGCGGCGGCTTCCTGTAAGGCAGATAATGGCAGAAGGCTACCAATGGCTGCCATTGCAGTGCCAGCGCCCACTGCCTTTAGGAAGGCTCGGCGAGTCGGCTCATGAGGGAACAGTGCTCGCATGGCGGCAGCTTCAACAAAATCGGCAGCAGCTTGCTCGGTTTGGGAGTTTAGTTGTACGTTTTGGTTTAATTGTCCAAACGCACTGGCGCGGTCGCAGTCAGCTTGGGTGCTGTGCTGCCCGCATGTGCAGCCAAGACGCGAATTAGGATCATAAGGACGAAAGATATTGCTCATGTTAACTTTAATAATATTCTAAAATCGGAAAATAAAATCAGCCGCTATTATAATAAAGAATAACGGCTGACAATATATGCCAAATTGTCATATGGTTATGATGATTTAGCTTTGAGGTGATTTTAGTAGAGCTTTTGCAATCACTTCACCAGCATCGTCCACCATCTCAAGCGACAGCTCGGCAGGGTTATCCTTGATGATGCGCCAGTCGCCATCAGCTCTAGGATTGCCATTGGCGGTGACATTGATGCTTTTGTTTTTTAGGCGAATCATTGGCGCTTTGTGTTCGTAGCCTGAATGTGCCACACCTAGGATTTCGTGAGCGATGGCAGTTGCTTGGGCGCGATGCGGCGCAACATAACGACAAGGCACGCCATCGATGCTAATGCAGTCGCCTAGAGCATAAATGTGCGGCACGCTGGTCTGTAGGGTGTGCTGATGCACGGCAATGCCTGTGCGCTTGTTGAAGTCAACACCTGCACGTGTTGGCAGTCGTTCATCCACCACCAAGCCTGTCGCGACAATCACCTCATCAAATGATAATGTGCGAGTGCTATTATCGTTGCAGTCTAGCAGTGCGATCTCATAGCCTGATGGCGTGACTGCCACATCATTGACCATGCTAAAGCCCAGCCAGGTGATGCCTTTGGCGGTGATGGCGTTTAGGATGCGCTCACCTGCTACTTTTGGTAAAAATGCTGATAATGGACGTGGGCTGACATCAATTAAGCTAACCTGATGTCCGGCGTTGACCAGATCCTCAGCCAATTCAGTGCCAACCATGCCCGCCCCGATGATGGCGATGTTTTTGGGCTTATTGTCGCGCGCTAAGGCTTTTTGTAGTGCGTCAAAGCGACGAAGGTTATTGACATGATGAGCGACGTCTTTGGCGATGGTTGGCGGATAAGCAGGCGCTGCTCCGATCGCAAGCACCAAATCATCATAGCCGACATCACCGCGTGTGGTGTGCAGGGTTTGTGTCTCGGTGTCAATGTGAGTGACGAAAGTGTTCGCCAACAGACGAACGTGGTTGTCTGTGGCAGATTGCACGGCGCTGGTGCGCACCAGATCGGCAGGCGTCTTGCCTTGTGAGATGGCCACTGATAGCATGGGCTTATGGTAGCGATCACCTGAGTCGCCACAGATAAGCGTGACAGGAATGTCTTTATCCAAGGCGCGAACAGCGTCAACCACACTCCAGCCAGCCAAACCAGCACCGATGATGACGATGCCTTTTTTATGGCTATTAAAAATCGGCGTGGTGATGTTTAGAGCCTCTTCGGTGTCGTCATAGGGTTCAAAATCGCTTTTTTTGACACCACATAATGGGCATTGCCAATCGTCAGGAATGTCCTCAAAGCGTGTCCCAGCGGGCAAGCCATCTTCTGGATCGCCAAATTCTTCGTCATAAATATAGCCACATGCTAGGCAGATGAATTTACGCCAAGCGCCGCGTCCGTCAGTGGGTGTAGTCATGGGTTGCCTTTTTTGATTGTTTGAATTTTGGGCGACTGGTCGATTTTGATGTGATCATCGACCAGTCGTTTTGATTGTTATTTGAATGTTTAATTTGAAATATAATCAGATGTGAAACTCAATCTCACGGCGCACGTTCGGCTCACTCATCAGCTGATGCGACAGATAGCGCAAATGCTTGATGGCAGGCGTAACGATGGCGACGAACTGCGCTTCACGCAGACGACGCTGCGGCGCTGCGCTCATGAGATAGCCCTTGGCACCTTGGTGGAGCATGGCGGCTTGGGTGGCTTTTAGGCTAAGCATGCCGCCTTGGGTGCGCACATCCAGCACATCCAAGAAAAAGTCCGTATGCGTCTCAAATGGCGTCTTGGCAAGCTCGGCAGTACGTGCAACCAGACGATCCAGTTCGTCTTGCAGGGTGCCTGCTTGGTCTTCCAAGAAAGCGTTACTCACCGCAGTACCTTCTTTGACGTCGTCAATCGCGCCCATAATGATGCCAGCGCCGATGCCCATCTGCATCAGGACGAATGCACCGCGAATGCGCTTGATGAAGTCCTTACAAGGCAGGGCGATGATGTCATCCGTGCTGATCGGATAATTTTGTAATTCGATGCGCCAAGTGCTAGAGCCTTCCATGCCTGAGAAAGTTGGGCATGCGTGTAGCTCCCACTTGCCCGCGCGTTCTTTGTCAAATTGTAAAAAAAAGAACACTTCATCGTCTGTGCCTTCAATCTGTGCCACCGCGCCGCAGTATTGATCTGGTGCGATGTGGCTGATCCAAGGTAGGGTGCCGCTGATGCTATAGCCTTGCCCGTCTTTTTTGGCGACAAGTCGCATGCTTTCGATGTTCGCCCAAGTTTTCATGGGGTTAGATAATGCCGTACCGCCAAAGGTATTGGCGATGATATGGTCAGGTAGAATGCGCTGTTTTAGTGTGGTGTTGTCCGATTGGTCAAGGTATAGCCCCATCACCTGATGACACCATGTCAAAAAGCCTGTTGTACCACAGACACGACCCACCTGAGCATTCGCCAGAATCGCTAAATCAAGGCGGTTGCCGTATTCATTAAGGTGTGGCGCGAACAATCCTGCCTTGCCCAGTACGCTCATCTCCGCCAGTGGGTAGTAGCCTTTGTCGATGTCGATGACTTTTGGACCAAGATGAGTGTTGGCTAGGCTTTGGATTTTGTCCAAAAAATCTTGTTGATTATTAAAATTAAAACTCATGATGGCGATCTCTTTTTTTTGGTGTTTTGTTGTCTTAGTGGTTTAAAAATAAATTTGCTTATTCTAAAACGAACTAAATTACCCTAAAAATCTAGCAATTTATTATAAGTCAGCTTGGTTGAGCGCGCATTTTCTATTTTGGAATATGTTCAAAAAAATCAGGAATATGAAAATTTTTGCCAAAAATCGTTCACTGATTTGCAATTTGGCAACCCATCCCCATTTATCTGTAAATTCTACCAGTTAAGAAGTAAATCATGAATGATGTGAATCAATCCACCCAGTATCGCCAACGTTTTTTTATTGAAGGGTCGCCTGTGCGCGGCGATGTCGTGCGTCTTGATGAGGCGTATCAAAATGTCATCAATAAAAAACCTTATCCTGCGGCCATCAAGGCACTCTTGGGTGAGATGCTCGTGGCCGCCAGCCTATTAATCGGCACGCTGAAGATTAATGGCAGGCTGTCAGTGCAATTACAATCATCTGATGAGAACAGCCTGTTGTCTTGGGCGATGGCAGAATGCGATCACACA
Organism: Moraxella ovis; assembly: GCF_900453105.1. Classification (NCBI taxonomy): domain Bacteria; kingdom Pseudomonadati; phylum Pseudomonadota; class Gammaproteobacteria; order Moraxellales; family Moraxellaceae; genus Moraxella; species Moraxella ovis. The sequence continues at coordinate 2,114,726 of NZ_UGPW01000001.1, read as the reverse complement.
GGGCAAGTGCGTGCTTTGGCGGGGTTTCACGACAGTGATGAATGGCAGCAGAATACCACCAGTCAGAGCGCCTTTGCTAAGCTGGGACAAGGCGTGCTGTTCATCAGCATCCATCCAGAGCGTGGCGAAGCGTATCAAGGCATCGTTGAGCGAGTGAGTGATGATTTGGCGGAGTGCTTGGCGCATTACCAAAAACAATCCGCCCAGATCCCAACTCTGTTGAAACTCGCCACGAGCGATGGAAGTGCAGGCGGTATTCTGGTGCAGCTATTACCACAAACAGAAGAGGACCGTGAGAACGACCCCGATCTGTGGGAGCGCATGAGCGCCCTGACCATCACCATTAAGGGTGAAGAGCTGACTGATCTGGCGGCGGATGAGATTCTGTATCGCTTATATCATGAAGAAGATGTGGTGATCCCAGAGCCAAGCCAGCTTGAATTTGGCTGTACCTGCTCTAAAGAAAAAAGCGAGGGCGCAATCTTGCAACTAGGCCATGAAGAGGCACTACACGCGCTAGATGCTCATGGCGGTAAGCTGTCATTGGACTGTGGATTCTGTGGACAGTCGTATGAATTTAACCAATCCGATGTCGATGCGTTATTTGTATAAGTAAAACCACAAAAAGAGGGCCTAGCCCTCTTTTTTATGTGCTAAATCATCATACCTGACACGAGAATTATACCCATCATCACCCATCAGTCCAATCTGTAGAATATCCATCACTTTTTGCCAATCCTTCAAGGCCTCTATCTCGTTGAGATCTCACCCTTTTTTAGGTAATATTCGCCTGCATGTAGCGCCATCGCAGCATAGCTGTCTGCATGAAAATCCCAATCTAAGTTCGGGTCTTGGTTACTGGCGTACGCCAAAAATCGATTCTTGACCAGTGTATGCATCTCGCAGCGAAAATTGTGCTTGGGCGTTTGAATTTTTAGTAACGCCAGGGCGAGACGTCTGTCTTGATGAGTCAATGATTCGCGAGCTTTAATGCTTTTTTGAGGGTTCTTGCCAAATCTCAAAAACAAAAACTGCTCATAGCTGCAGCGTATCTCGGCGATGAGCTTGCCTGTTAAGTCGCTTTTATTAAAGTAATACTGATAAAAGGTGGAGCGAGTAATCATCGCTGGTGTGACGATGTCTTACACGCTGATCTTATCGTAATCTCGTTCGTGCAATAGGTCAACGAAGGCTTCTTTGATGGCTTTTTGGGTGCGTTTGGGACGCAAATCGGTGGTCATGGCGATGTTCCGACAATTTAATAATTATTGTTGGATTGTACAATATTTTTATATTTTTGTTAATAAAAGTACATGCTTTTAAAAATATTGGTGGTTGAGTTGCGGTCATGGGTTATTTAAAATTAACAATACTCAGAATTTTATCGGAATTTTATCGGAATTTTATTGTGAAAAAACTTCTACTTGCCGCATTCATCTCTGCTTTTGCATTAAGCGCTTCAGCCTCAGAGCCAGCCCAATCCAAGTCGGCACATTTGCTTGCGCCTGAATATCAGGATTTGTCAGCATTGACAGCCTTGGGTAACTTAGATGCAATGATCGCTCAGGCGGATCTGGCTAACCCTGATCAGACGCGTGCCATATTACAAACAATCAACGCTGACTTGCTAAAGCAGAACCTAGCCACAGCGCCCCAAGCCATGAGTAAATTGACCGCCCGAAGGCAGGTGATCAACCTGCTGTGGACATGTATGTCTTTGAACCTAAGGTTTAGGCTGACAAGTCGCCGGTGATTTATTTTATTCATGGCGGTGGTTATTTGGTGGGTAGTGCCGTATAGCAGAACGCTGAGCTGTTCGAGCTTGCCGAGCAGGTGGGTGCGGTGGTTGTTAGTGTGGAGTATCGTCAGGCGGGCGATGCGCCTTTCCCGGCGGATATTAATGACGCTTATCATGCCTTGTCTTATGTGTTTGATAATGCAGAGAGTTTGGGCTTTGATGAGGATAAAATCATCATTATGGGTGAGAGTGCTGGCGGTGGTCTAGCGGCACGACTTGCCCTAAAAGTGCGCGATCTAGGTGAGTATCAGCCTGCCGGTCAGGTGCTTATTTATCCGATGCTTGATCATCGTACAGGTACAGCAGAGTCGCCTTATGCTAATGATTATGCGGGCGAATTTGTGTTGGAAACCTGAATACAACCGCTTGGGCTGGGGCCATTAAAGGGTGGTCAGGACATCAGCGATGGTGATCTACCCTATTATTCTGCGAGCATGGCGAAGGAGCTAAAAGGTCTGCCAAGAACTTATATCATGGTCGGTGGTTTAGATCTGTTCGTGAATGAAGACATTGATTATGCCAATCGCTTAATAAAAGTAGGTGTGGCAACTGATCTACAAGTCATCAATGGTGTGTATCATGCCTTTGAAAAGGTAAATCCAACATCACCGTAGACTAAGGCCTATCATGCCACGCGTACTGAGGCGATCAAAAGAATGTAAACCCATGAGTGTGTCTCGTTATCCTGTGCTTTGGATCTTTGTGCTGGTGGTATTGATCATGCCATTTTTGACGCCGTATTTACCAATGGCTTGGTATGTCGAACATGGGCTGATGGAGAATCTGCAATGTGCACTATTAGGCTTAGCAGCGTTTGGCTGTCTGTACGGCTACACACGAATGCAAGCGCAGACGGATCGCTGGGTATGGCTTGGCATGGCGATGGTATTTTTGGTGTTCGTTGTTCGTGAGACCAACATGATGCGCGGTGTGCTGTATGATGCTGATGCGATATGGTTTGGTGTTCATAATCGCTTGTACGGCCGAACTTTGATGGGGGTTATGGCGATGGCTGCGCTATCAAGCCTTGCCAGTGCTGCCGATATTGGCTTGGTTGCTATTGATTGGGTTTCAATATGTGGGCGAGCGTGGCAGCTTCGGTCTTGGCGATATGGGCATTATCCTAGAAGAAAATAGTGAGCTATTGGTTTATGTGGGTGCTTGGCTGATCTGTTGGCATTATGGCAAATTGCTATTAACCGACAAACCATCAACCTCAAAGGATGAAAAATACCCTGCCTATCATAAAGCCAATCTATTTAAATGATCAGAAGTCAAATATTACAAAAAGTGAGCGTGTTATGTTCTATGTTAGGGTGAATCGAGGCGAATTTAATCTAAAGCACATCAAGACCATCTGCGGTCGAGTATTGGTTTGGAATGAAGAGCATCACCAACTCAGCGATGATCAAATCAAAAAATTACAATACATCACTCAGCCAATACTCGATACCAACCAGCATCGAGATGAAATTTACAAGCTGTGTCTTGAGCTCAGAGACACTATTAAAGGCAGGGCATTACATTTCATGGTGGATAAGGATACAGACTGGCTATATTTTGGTGACGATGAAGGTCTGGCAGAAGCTAAGGCTTTATCAATTTAACCCCTAAATGAAAAAAATGGAGCATTTTATGAATCAAAATGTATTATTAACCCTATCTCCTGTAAGCAGTGAAGCTTACGAAGTCTTTAACGAACTAAAGGTCTATCGTCAGACAGCTGAGACCATCATCGCGCAGGCGGTACTCATCAAGAAACAAAATGGCGTGATCACCACGGTTGATGCTTTTAATGCTTACAGGAAATCAATAGCGGTATGCTGACAGGTGGTCTGATTGGTGGCTTGCTTGGTATTATAGGTGGTCCTTTGGGGATGTTGCTTGTTGGCTCATTAGGTGCACTCATTGGTGGCAATGTTAAGGCGGCAGAGTATCGGCGAAGGCGCGCTATTAGCGACGGTTACCGATCGCTTGGTTGATGGTGATGTTGCAATCATTGCTTTGGTTCAAGAGCGCAGCGAGGATGTGCTAAATGACTTTTTCAATCAGTTTAGCGACACCACGGTCAGCCGCTGGGGTGCTGTGGTTGTCCAAAAAGAAGTTCAAGAAGCTCTAGAAGCACAAAAGGACTTGGCAATCAAAGCGCGCGCAGATCTAAAAGTCAAAAAAGCCGAAGAGCGTCAAGACAATTGGGATGAATTTAAGAGTAGCCTAAAAGCCAAATTTGACGAATTGGGCGATAAAATCAAAAAAGGCTTGGAATAAGCATTAGAGTAAACAAAAAACACCAGTCACTTGGCTGATGTTTTTTATTAATTAGGTAGTGGTTGGCGGCACGTAGTGTTTGTGCTTATTGATATGGCCCTCGAATAGCTTAAAGCCAAACATGATGATCCACGCCAAAATCAAATAAATCACACCAGCGGCAGCGTACATCTCGATGTGCAGGTAGTTCTTAGCTGCAAGGTTCTTGGCGGTCAAGGTCAGCTCCGTGATCGTGATCGACGCTGCCAGAGCGCTGCCTTTTAGGATAAAAATCACCTCGTTGCTATAAGCAGGAATCATGATGCCAAAAGCGCGCGGTAGCATGATTCGGCGGATTTTTTGGAACTTTGACATCCCGATGGCATCGGCAGCTTCAAGCTCTCCTTTAGGGATGGCAGCGATGGCGCCACGCACGATCTCTGCGATATAGGCGGCAGTATTTAGTGTAAATGCGATGATGGCACACCAGTATGCCTGCTTAAATACCGGCTCCCAAAGAAAGCTGTCTTTGATAAAATCAAACTGCCCAAGTCCTTGATAAATCAAGAAAATCTGAATCAATAGTGGCGTACCACGAAAGAAAAAGATATACAAAAAAGGTAGGGCTTTGACCCAAAGGTGCTTAGATGAGCGCAGAAGCCCCAACACAACCCCAAGGATTAAGCCCAGTACACAAGACAGCACCACAAGTTCGATGGTGGTCACCGATGCCTTTAGCATGGTGGGGAGATGCTCGATGACGGCTTGCCATTGTAGATTCATGCCTTATCTCCTTGTTTTAACAGTGATTTGGCATAGCGAGCGGCAGGGTTGGCGCGCCATTCAAAATGTGTCATAAACAGCGTGACAATGGTGGTCAGTGCCAGATAGATGAGCGCGGCTGTGATGTAGAATGTAAAAGGCATTTGGGTGGTTTGGGCGGCGCGACCTGAGTAATACATGAGATCTTGAAGTCCGATAAGTGATACCAGTGCGGTGTCTTTTAGTAGCACCAAGGTTAGATTGCCGATACCAGGCAGAGCCACAAGCCACATCTGTGGCAGAATGATACGTCTGACAGTCTGCGCAGGCGCCATGCCAAGACTCTGGGCAGCTTCCCATTGGCCTTTTGGGATGTCTTGAACCGCCATGCGGAATACTTCGGTGGCATACGCGCCGAACATGATGGATAAGGCAGCCACGCCCGCCCAAAAGCGGCTCATGTCCACACGACCTGTGTGGCCAATCTGAGCAGCGACAAGCTGTATGATGGCATCACCGCCAAAGAAAATGAAAAATACCATGAGCAGCTCAGGTACGCCGCGCACGACAGTGGTATAAATGTCCGCGATGCGTTGGAGTAGCCATACACCCGATAGCTTGGCGGCTGCACCCAGTAAGCCAAGAATGAGACCAAAAATCAGACTAACGAAGCCTAACTGAATGGTGAGCCATGTGCCTTTCATTAAAATTGGGCCGTAGCCTTGTAGGTCAAACACGTTATTGCCTTATAAATGCCTTATCAAGAAAAGACGAACAAAAATCCATAAAAACGGCTTGGACGATGACAAAGAGATTTGCCAAGCCAAAACCGTCTATTTTAACAAAATTTCACTTATCATGAAATGCTTATTTTTAAATCCATCCAAAAGCAGGACTTAACCTGACTTGGTTGGGTTATTTTGTCAGCATCTCTTGTCCGAAGTGCTTCACGACGATCTCATCGTAAGTGCCGTCAGCCTTGATGTCAGCCAGTGCTTTGTTGAACTTGCCAGCAAGCTCAGCATCGCCTTTATTAACTGCAATGGCAAACTTGTCGTTGATGTCGATGTCGTCGCCTTTGATTTCAAAGTTCTTACCCAGATCGCTTTTTAGCCATGTCAGGGCGGGCAGCTTATCAGAGATCATGACATCCACGCGACCATTGCCCAGATCCATGAAGGCACCGTCTAGACTGCCGTGCAGCTGTGATGTGACGCTTGGGTGGGCTTGTGATAGCCATTGACTTGAGATGGTTGAGTCTTGAGCGGCAATCTTAGCAGCTTCGATCTCGCTGGCGTTGGCAGGGTTAAATGTGCTGTCTTTTTTTGCCAAGAATACTAGGGTGTTGGCAAAGTATGGTTCGGTAAAATCAACCTGCTCGATGCGCCCAGGCGTAACTGACATCGATGAGACGATGGCGTCGAATTTGCCGGCTTTTAGCGCAGGAATGATGCCATCCCAGTCTTGGGCTTCGATGGTGCATTCGGCTGCCATTTTGGCGCACAGTGCGTTTGCGATGTCTACGTCAAAACCACCAAGTGAACCGTCGGTGTTGGTGTAGTTAAATGGGGCATACGCCCCTTCGGTGGCGATGCGGATTTGATTAGAGTTGATTGGCGCGGCTTCTTTATCGCCGCCACAAGCACTTACCAGAGCAGTTAGCGCAAGTGCGCTCAATAATTTTAGTTTCATGTTCATGTCCTTATAAATTGGTATAGACAAATAGGGCGTATCTTATGACACGCCCTAAGTATTATTTTACGATGTTTTGATCAAAGTATTTGCCGACAAGCTCATCATATTTGCCAGATTCTTTTAGTTTGGCAAGTGCAGCGTTGAATTCGCCTTTTAATGCGTCATCCTTACGGAAGGCGATGGCAACGCTGTCACTAATGTCAATCGGCTCGCCTTTGACTTCAAATTCAGTACCTTGCTCGGTTTTTAGCCAATCTAGGGCAGGAACGATGTCAGACATCATGCCATCAACGCGGCCTGCGCTTAGATCAAGGTAAGCGTTGTCTTGTTTGTCGTAGGTTTTTACGACAGCATTGGGATGATTGGCAGCGACATAATCAGCTGATACGGTGGCTTGCTGAGCGGCGATGTTCTTGCCATCAAGGGCGTTTACGTTCAGATCAACGCCTTTTTTGCCAAGCAGTACCAAGGTATTGTTAAAGTACGCATCACTAAAATCAACCACTTTGGCACGCTCTTCGGTGGCAGACATGCCAGCCATCACAGCGTCAAATTTCTTGGCGTTTAGGCCTGGGATTAGACCTTCCCAGTCTTGGCTTTGGATGTCGCATTGGGCTTTCATTTCTTCGCACAGTGCATTGGCAAGATCAATCTCAAAGCCCACCAAGTTACCACTGTTATCTAGGTAGCTAAATGGCTTGAAGCTAGATTCGGTAGCGATGCGGATTTGCTTGGTGCTGTCGCTAGGCGCAGCAGATTCTGCAGGTGCTTTATCGTCGCCACAAGCACTTACCAGAGCAGTTAGCGCAAGTGCGCTCAATAATTTTAGTTTCATTGTTCTCTCCTTTGGGTGGTTGTTGCGATTATTTGAAATTCGCTACTTCAAGCTCAGCCAATTTGCCAGATTCTTTTAGCTTGGCAAGTGCAGCGTTGATGTCTTCTTTTAGGGCGTCGCCTTTACGAACAGCGATGCCTAGGTTGTCGTTGTTGTCGATCTCTTCACCAACCAGACCAAAGCCTTCTTGGCCTTGTTTTAGCCATTCTGCCGCAGAGACTTTCTCTGCCATGACTGCCGCATTACGACCAGCTTTTAGGTCAAGGTAGGCGTTCATGTAGGTGTCGTACAGCTGCACGGTGTTGCCGTCTTTGCCATCATATTTTTCGGCGATGTAGGCAGCGCCAGTGGTTGAACGCTGACCACCTAGGATGGTGTTTTTGATGTTATTTGGATCAAAGCTGCCATCGGTTTTTGATAGCCATACGATGGTGTTTGAGAAATATGGCTCAGAGAAGTCAACTTGCTCTAGACGCTCAGGCGTGATCGACATGCCTGCGATGATGGCATCGTATTTATTGGCGTTTAGGCCTGGGATTAGACCTTCCCAATCTTGAGCGACGATTTCACATTTGGCGTTGATTTCGGCGCAGACCGCATTAATCACATCTACGTCAAAACCGATGATTTTGCCATCTGGCGCAGTATCGTTGAATGGAGGATAGGCAGCTTCCGTGGCGATTTTTAGTTCGCGAGCAGCAGGTGCGTCAGCCTTGGTAGCATCTGCATTGTCTGCAGGCTTGTCTTGATTGCATGCTGTCAAAGCTAGGGCGATGGCAGCGATGCTACCGATTTTGGTGATATTCATAAACGTTCCTTAAAACAATAAATCAGCGGTGCGATGCCATGAATTCACGCACGCGTTCAGATTTCGGGTTATCAAATACTTCATCAGGAGTGCCAATCTCCTCGATGCGACCTTGGTGCAAAAAGACGATCTTGTCTGATACTTCACGCGCAAATCGCATCTCGTGCGTAACGATCAGCATGGTGCGTCCTTCGGCAGCCAGCTCGCGCATCACTGACAGCACTTCGTTCACAAGCTCAGGGTCAAGCGCCGATGTCGGTTCGTCGAATAGCAGCACCTGCGGCTTCATCGCTAAGGCGCGTGCGATGGCAACACGCTGGCGCTGACCGCCTGATAGGTTGTCGGGGTAGGCATTTTTCTTGTCAAGCAGCCCCACTTTATCAAGCAGGCGTTCGGCTTCTGCGATGGCTTCTGCCTTGGATTGCTTTAGGACTTGGGTTGGGCCTTCGATGATGTTTTGGAGGATGGTTTTATGCGGCCAAAGGTTGAAGCTTTGGAAGACGAAACCGATTTTTGAGCGTAATTTTTCGAGTTGTTTTGGGTTTTTGGCGACCAGTTCGCCTTTTTTGTCGGTGAGAATCAGCTCTTCATTGCCGATGATGATCTTGCCGCTGCTTGGATTTTCTAGTAGGTTGATGCAGCGAAGTAGGGTGGATTTGCCCGAGCCCGATGAGCCTAGGATGCTGATCACATCGCCGTCGTGCGCGGTTAAAGAGACGCCTTTTAGGACTTGCAAAGAGCCGTAATTCTTATGAATGTCTTGTAAATCTAGGGCGATGGGGCGAGTGTCGGTCATGATGGTTCTTTTTAAAATAAGGGTAATGAAGCAGTCAAAATAACGAACAAAAGTATAAGTTCGTGAAATACAAAAGATGAATTAGATATTTTCGCCAAAAGTGCGCTAAAAGGCAAATGTTTTTCACGTTTTGGGTGAATTTTTTTTGTATAAATTGGTAAATTTTAATCAAGCGTGGTTATTTTTGTCATTTTTGAATGGAAAAATTGAGGTTTGGTTGTTATGATAGGGCAACTTTTAAGCGGTTAGGAGTAAGGATGAATACCCAAGAATACATGATGATCGTCGGCAAAAAGGCCCGAGCGACGTCGCGTGCGTTGGCAGCGGCGGACACCCGTACCAAGAATGCAGCACTTAGTGCCATCAAAGAAGCGATGATCGCCAATAAAAACAGCATCTTAAGTGAGAATGCCAAAGATGTCGCGAACGGCAAACACAATGGGCTAGATGAGGCGTTGTTGGATCGTTTGGTGATTAATGAGTCGCGATTTGATGCGATGCTGGCGTCCTTGGATGATGTGATTGGCCTGCCAGATCCGATCGGTGAGATTGATGACATGGTGTATCGTCCATCGGGCATTCAGCTGGGCAAGATGCGTGTGCCGCTTGGGGTGATTGGCATGATCTATGAGAGCCGTCCGAATGTCACAGTTGAGGCAGCAAGTCTTGCCATCAAATCAGGCAATGCCATCATCCTGCGTGGTGGCTCTGAGGCATATCATTCAAATCAGGCAATTGCAGCCTGCGTGCGTGCAGGATTGGATGCAGCAGGACTGCCAAGCGAAGCGGTTCAAGTACTAGAGACCACGGATCGCGCGGCGGTGGATAGCCTGATTACGATGACAGAGTTTGTGGATGTGGTGATCCCTAGGGGTGGTAAGGGTCTGATCGAGCGCATCGCGAATGGCGCGCGTGTGCCTGTCATCAAGCACTTAGATGGCAACTGCCACACCTACGTGGATGCTGAATGCGATGTGGATTTGGCGGTCAAAGTCTGTGTCAATGCCAAGACTTCTCGCTATGCCCCGTGTAACGTCATGGAGACGCTGCTCGTCCACAAGAGTCGCACCGATGCGCTGATCAAGATTCTAACTGCAATGCACGAGGTGGATAATAATATGCAGTTCTTCGTGTGTGCTGAGACGATGAAAGCTCTAGAAGGCGCGCACTTAAATATCCAAGCTGCCACCGAGGATGACTGGTATCAAGAATATCTTGCGCCTAAGCTTGCCGTAAAAATCGTAGATGAGCTGGATGATGCCATCACGCACATCAACCACTATGGCAGCCACCACACCGACGTCATCATCACCAATGACTATGCCAATATGCAAAAATTCATCCGCGAGGTGGATTCATCAAGTGTGATGGTCAATGCATCGAGCCGTTTTGCTGATGGTTTTGAATATGGGTTGGGTGCTGAGATTGGCATCTCAACCGATAAGATTCACGCGCGCGGACCTGTAGGTCTGCATGGACTGACTTCCCAAAAATGGGTGGTGTTCGGGCATGGGGAGATTCGCTCTTAGATGGTCAATGGTCCATCCAAGAAAATAAAAAAGCGTGCATGACACGCTTTTTTTGGGTATGACGGATGGTCAGTAGCCTAGTTGGTTGAGTATTTTATATTTATCACAGCCTTTTTGCTCTCCCAAATCACAGGCTCTGCCAAACCATTTTTTGGCGGTGCTAAGGCTTTGGCGTACGCCCCAGCCATTAACATAGCGTACCCCGATATTATGGGCGGCTTGTGCATTGCCTTGGGCGTAGGCTTTTTGATACCATGCTATGGCTTCGGTGTAGCTTTGGCGTACACCTCGTCCATCGCTATACATATTGCCTAAATTAAATTGAGCACTTGCAAGCCCCTGCTCAGCCGCCTTTTTATACCAAGATACCGCCTGTGCATAATCTTGCTTCACGCCGTCTCCATTATCATACATCACACCCAAATCATGTTGAGCCTCTGCAAGCCCCTGCTCAGCCGCCTTTTTAAACCAAGATACCGCCTGTGCGTAGTCTTGCTTAACGCCGTATCCATTATAATACATCAAGCCCAAATTATATTGAGTCTTTGCATTCCCCTGTTCGGCTAAGCGTTTAAAGATGGGGAAGGCTTGGCTGTAATTTTGTGAATCATAGTAAGACACAGCAATGTCAAAATCATCAGCCATTGCAGGCGTTGCCACACTTAGGCTCAGTGCCAGTAGTAGGGCGGATAGGGCGGGTATTTTCATGAGATTCTCCAAGAAAGTCTGTGCAGACATGATAGGAGATTTCGTCTGCTTTGGCAATAAAAAAGGACGGTAAATCTCCGTCCTTTTTTATTTTTAGCGTGTTTAGACCAATAATCAATCCAAAAACGCAAAATGCTCTATATCCATCTTCGTCATGACTTCGCTAGGCGTGGTCATGGCGTTGGCATGCGCATCACTTCTTGGTAGGATTTTCTCGAAGTAGAATTCGGCGGTCTGAGTCTTCGCCAGATAGAATTCATAAGGCTGTTCGCCGCCGTTTTTCATCTTGTCGAAGGCAACTGCTGCCATGCGCGCCCAGTGATATGCCATCATCACATAGCCTGAGTACATTAGGTAGTCATCAGAAGCCGCAGAGACGATTTCGCGGTCTTTGCGTGCGGCGATGAGTAGGCGTGCGGTCAGCATGTTCCATTCAGCGCATAGCTTGGTCAGCGCCCAGACGTATTGGCGCATTTCTTTATCAAGGGCGTATTCGCTACACCACTTCATGATGCCTGCGGTGTAGTCTCGCACCACTTTGCCACCGCCGTGCAGCAGCACCTTGCGACCAAGCAGGTCTAGGGCTTGTACGCCTGTGGTGCCTTCGTATAGGGTGGCAATGCGAGCATCACGGGCGATGAGCTCCATGCCAGTTTCTTTGATGTAGCCATGCCCACCGTAGATCTGTTGTCCGTGTTTGGCGCACTCAATACCAAGCTCGGTTAAGAAGCCTTTTAGGATGGGTGTATAGAATCCTAGCTTGTCATCCCATTTTTTGATACCTTCTTCATCACCTTTAGCGACTGCATTCGCCAGATGGTCGGCGTAGCGTGCTGAGTGATAAGTCATCGAGCGACCACCCTCAGAGAAGGCTTTTTGGATCAGAAGCATGCGACGTACATCAGCATGATGAATGATCGCGTCACCTGCTTGATCAGGTTCTTTGGTGCCTGACAGGGCGCGCATCGAGCGACGTTCTTTGGCGTATGGCAATGAGTTCTGGAAAGCCAGTTCCATGTGCGACAGACCTTGAATGCCTGTGCCGATACGCGCGGTGTTCATATAGGTGAACATGGCTTTTAGACCTTTGTTGGGCTCACCAATAAGATAACCTGTCGCGCCGTCGAAGTTTAGGACACAGGTTGCGCTAGATGAGATGCCCATCTTATGCTCGATCGAGCCACAAGTCACCGCATTGCGCTCACCCATCTCGCCATCAGCGTTTACAAGGAATTTTGGCACGATGAACAGCGAGATGCCTTTAGTGCCAGCCGGCGCATCCGGCAGGCGAGCCAGGACAATGTGTACGATGTTGTCGGTTAGGTCGTGTTCACCAGCACTGATGAAAATCTTAGTGCCCGTAATGACATAACTGCCGTCGTCATTCGGCGTCGCGCGAGTTTTCATTTGGTTAAGGTCGGTACCTGCCTGAGCTTCGGTAAGACACATCGTACCTGACCATTCACCGCTGATTAGCTTGGGTAGATAAGTGTTTTTTTGGTTCTCGTCACCATATTGTAAGATGGTATTTACCGCGCCGATAGATAGACCTGGGTACATTGCCCATGGCCAGTTGGCGGTGCCCATCATCTCAGATTTGATGAGATTAAGTGACATCGGCAGGTTCATGCCACCGAATTCTTCTGGATAAGAGATGCCTTGCCAGCCGCCTTCCATGAAAGCTTGATAGGCTTCTTTAAAGCCTTTTGGTGTGGTTACTTCGCCATCTTTGAAATGACAGCCTTCTTCGTCGGCTGCTTGATAGACAGGCGCAAGCATAGTCTCAGCAAAGTCAGCAAAGCCTTGTAGAATCATATCTACCGTCTCAGCATCGGCATTCTTGCCATTGTCTAGAGTTTGGTAGTGGCCTTGATAGTCAAGCACTTCATTCATCAAAAATTTGATGTCGCGTAAGGGAGCTTTATAAGTCAGCATAATCAATCCTTGGTTGGCTAAAAAAACTGGGCATGACGTTGCCATGCCCATTCACTATACAATAGATTTATTAAAATGACTTAAAATTTCTGCCATTAATAAAATAAATTCATAATAAATAATGTTTATTATGAATTTATTTTATTATTAATGTGCTTATCCCAATCCACTTTATCCAGATCGACGCGCTTACCTGTCCACAGTTCAAAGGCAAGTTTGGCCTGTTGAATGAGCATGCCATAGCCATCACAGCAGCGCACGCCTTGATGTTCAAAGTGTGCCAAGAACTCTGATGGCTTACCATACATCATGTCGTAGGCGAAGCCTGCGCGTACACCATCGGACAGCTCCAGCATCTGCCCTGTGGTGGTGGCACTCGTGGCATTGATGATGACATCAGCATAAAAATCACCTGACTTTAGGGTGTGCAATTCATGGATGTCAATGCTGCCAAATGTTTCAAAGTCTGCCTTTAAGGCTTCGGCGCGTGCCAATGTCCGGTTAAAAATGGTCAGGCGCACTCCTTGTTCGATGAGCGGCAGAATCGCTCCGCGTGTCGCACCGCCTGCGCCGATGATGGCAACGTGCGCGCCCTGTAGAGTGACACCTTCGTCTAGTAGATCTGCCACCAATCCGCGCCCGTCCGTGTTATCTCCGAAGAGCTTGCCGTCTCGTAGGGCTAGGGTATTGACTGCTTTGGCGGTCGTGGCATATTCGCTTAGACGACCCGTCTGACTGCACAGCTCAAAGGCGATCTCTTTGAATGGCAAGGTCGCGTTCGCGCCCACGCCGCCGCCATTAAAGAATGCTTCAACCACCGCATTAAAGCTGTCTTTGTCATCAGGGCAAAGCTGACGACGATAGCTGATGTCAAGCCCGACACTGTCAGCGAATGCGTGATGAAGGTCGGGGCTTTTTGAGTGGGCGATGGGGTTGCCGATGACGATAAAATGCTGCATGAATGATCCAAAATAATAAGAGCTAATGTTGGGGTATTTTTACTGCATTATAGAAAAAATAGCAAGTTTTTTAAAACTTAGGTAAAATACAACGAACTTTACTTGGATGATTGATATGACCACCAAACCCTCCAAATCTAAGCTGCCTTTCTTGCTCATTGGAGTGCTTATCGCGTTGGCGATTGTGCTTTTTATGATTTCTCGCCCTGTTGCACCCCAAGAAAAAGTCGTCCAAGATGATGGCGAGGCACGCGTCTATGAGCCGGTGGTCTATGATGTGGAAAATTGGGCAAGCACACCCAAGCAAGGCATGAACATAGAGCAGCTAAAGGCAAGCATCGGCACGACCGCCACCCAAGAGAGCGGTTTGGATTATTATGGCAATCACGCCACCAAATATCGATTCAGCGCACGCCATGAACCACCGCTCTATGTCGTGGAGTCAGATGAGGTGCTTGAGGTTGCTTGGTATTATGCCGCACCCAAGGATAACGACGACCAAAAACGCGCAAGCTTAGATTATGCCAAGCGCATTCATTCGCTAATGGGTGCTTATGATGGCAAAAAAGGCGAAAATCTGGTCAGAACCATCCTACAAAACCCCAATAAACCATACGCAACCACCGACAAAGGCGAGAAGGTTGCAGGCGTGAT